>CAZULI010000194.1:0-3400 GCA_964621095.1 uncultured Acidimicrobiaceae bacterium
GCGTCATCAACGATCTCGGGAGTGAGGGCAAGTACGGGGGTACCGGCAAGTCGGCGTTCTACGACAGCCATGGTGTGAACACCTTTGGTGAGGGGGTCGAGACGGTTGGCGGCAAGACCGGCACGGGTGAAGTCATCAAGGTTCCGGGGTCTGAGGCGTTCCGAGAGGTTGACAACGCCTGGTTTGTTGGCGTGGCACCGATCAACGACCCCAAGTTTGTCATCTCGGTCGTGGTCGAACGGGGAGGGTCTGGCGGTCGTGTTGCTGCCCCGATCGCTCGTCAGGTCCTGCAGTACCTCCTCAATGGGCCTGAGGGGGTCACCGAACTGCGCGCAGGAATGGACGCCGACTGATGGCCATTGACTACCGCGACACGAAACCGATCGCCTTCATGCATCGCGAGGCACCCCTCAAACCAGATCTCACCCTGGTCCTGACGTACGTCGTGATTTCAGCCATTGGTCTGCTGATGGTGTACTCGGCAACCGCACCAGGGCTCGAACGACGTGGCCTTGATCCAACGCGTGAGCTCAAGGAACAAGCGATCTTTGCCGTCATCGGATTCATTGTGTTCGGCCTCATCTCGTTCATGCACCTCAGCGAGATTCGAGGGTTCACCACACCCATCTACGTCATTTCGGTCTCGCTGCTCCTTCTCGTGTTCCTCGTCGGTGAGACCGGCATCGACGACACGGCAGTGCGCTGGATCGACATCGGGTTCCTGCGCTTCCAACCGTCGGAGGTGGCGAAGATCTCCGTGGTCCTCACCCTTGCGGCACTGCTGGCGGCAGTCGATCCGCCGTTGCAGTGGGTGACGGTTGCCAAGTCCCTCCTCATTGTCAGCCTGCCTGCGGCGCTGATCTTCATCCAACCGGACCTCGGAACCATGTTGGTGTTCATGGTCGTGCTCGTCGCCATGTTGTTTGTCGGTGGTGCCACGATGCGTCAACTGGCGTTCCTTGCCGTGGCGGCGATCATCGCAACCGTTGGTGTGTTCCAGTTGAACCTCATCAAGGATTATCAGATCAACCGACTCACGGCGTTTGTCGATCCCGGCGCGCATGAGTTGACGTTGTCCTACAACCAGATCCAGTCTGAGATCGCCATCGGATCAGGCAGCATGTTCGGCAAGGGACTGTTTGAGGGCAGCCAGACCAACCTGCAGTTCGTCCCCGTGCAGTCCTCGGACTTCATCTTCACGGCCGTCGGTGAGCAGTTCGGGTTCGTCGGCTCCGCTGTGGTGATCGTGCTCTACGGCATTCTCCTGTGGCGGCTCGTGATGATTGCCCAACGAGCACGGAACCGGTTCGGGTATCTCGTGACCATGGGGATTGCGACGATGCTTGCGTTCCATGTGTTCGTCAACATCGGGATGACGATCCGCATCATGCCGGTGACCGGTCTTCCTCTTCCCTTCATGTCATCGGGTGGGACGTTCTTTGTGGTGATGAGCGCAGCGCTCGGCCTTGCCCATTCATCGTGGATCAGACGGCCTCCGTCCCCCGGGGAGGCAGCGACCACCTGAGCGAGGTGCGAGCCGCCAGCTCACGGTGATCGTTGTTGTCGTCGGTCGACACAGGACTGATAGTCTCGCGTTCATGATGCGACGAGCGAATCAGGGATGGATCGAAGTCATTGCCGGACCGATGTTCTCCGGCAAGAGCGAGGAGTTGATTCGCAGGGTCACGCGGTACCACCTCGCCAGGGTGCCCACCCAGACGTTCAAGCCCGCCCTTGACAGTCGGTACGCGGTGGGGGAGGTGGTCAGCCATTCGCGTCTGAGCACCGAGGCAACTCCCGTGCGGGATTCAGAGGAACTCCTGCGATCGGTGGATGATCGCACCGTGGTGATTGGTGTGGACGAAGGTCAGTTCTTTGACGAGGGTCTGGTTCAGGTCGCCGAGATGCTTGCAGGAGCCGGCAAGAACTTCATTGTGGCTGGGCTTGACCTTGACTATCTCGGTCGTCCGTTCGAGCCCATGCCGTCCCTGATGCTGCGGGCTGAGTACGTAACGAAAGCGCTTGCGGTGTGTCACAAGTGTGGAGGACCGGGTCTGTTCACCCAGCGGGTCGTCCGATCGGATGAGCTGGTGGTCTTGGGAGCCCAAGGGGCGTACGAGGCCCGTTGCCGGCGCTGCTACGACCCGCAAGAAGCAGAACAGCAACAACTCAACGTCGGAACCGTTGCATAACAGCCGAGCCAGATGCCTCGTCGGCGCCCTGGAAGGTTCCGGAACGTCATCGGGCAGATCCTCCTGACCAAAGACGCCGATTTGAGGTCTCTTCTTGTTACCCTATGGTACATAGCCACATGACGTGGCCGCAAGTTTTCCTATCCAGGACGGGCAATGACCGTCGTCCCACCGCCAGAGGCGCGACGCAACAGCGATCTACTGTCTCGCATTCGGACAAGACTCATGGTTTCCCTCAGTGAGTTGACAGCAGGTGCCCCGCGGTTTCGATCGACTCATCGTCGATCACATGCTTGGAACGCATCGAGGTGCGACTCGCGTTGTTGCCACAAGCGTCCCGGATTGGATGAGACACAGGGCCACCATCACCGGTGGCCAAAGGAGTTGATCCATGGGACTCTTCAGAAAGAAGGCCCCCCGCATCGTTCGCAAGAGCGAGGGCGGTGTAGAACAAGCGGTCAAGACGGTGGACGGACGCGAGTTCACCATCCGTCGACCCGTTAACCCCCCGACCGCAAAGACCGGCACCGCCACCAAGAAGCGGTCACCAAACCAGACCAGCACCAAGCAACAGGCGCCGCGCCGCGCCCACACGCAACCGCCTGCGACCCGTCGGCGACCGCCGATCGAGATCGTCGAACCACCAGAGACCGCACGTAAACAGATGCTCGTGCGCAAGAGTTCGCATCAGACCCAGATCGTTGTCCTTGAAGGCCCCGTGCTTGTCGAGCACTACGTTGCCAGCACCGACCTCAAATCCCTCGTCGGCAACGTGTACGTTGGCAAGGTCCGCAACGTCCTTCCCGGCATGGAGGCGGCGTTCGTCGATTTTGGTGAAGGCAAGAACGGGGTCCTCTACGCAGGGGACGTCGACTACGCGGAGCGGGATCTCGGCGGCAAGGCCAAACGCATCGAGAACGCCCTCCAGCCGGGTGACAGTGTCCTCGTGCAGGTGGTCAAGGACGCCATGGGTCACAAGGGCGCCCGCCTGACGAATCAGATCAGTCTTGCCGGCCGGTACCTCGTCCTTGCCCCCGATGAGGATGTCAGGGGGGTCTCGCGTCGGCTCACCGATGACGAACGCAGACGCCTCCGTGAGATCGTCGGGGAACTCCGACCCAAGGGAACGGGCATCATCGTGCGGACCGCCGCATCGGGCGCAACCCGTGAGGACATCGCGGGCGACATTGACCGGTTGAAAGCGATCT
>CAZULI010000195.1:0-3395 GCA_964621095.1 uncultured Acidimicrobiaceae bacterium
CCAGGGTGCGGTCAGGAAGTGCGGACCACCGTTGAACGTTGTGTTTCCTCTGTACGTGTAGCCGTTGACAGTGGAGACCGCGTCATTGAACGTTATGTTTCCGTTGGAGTCCATGGTGTTCTCGGCGTGGACCAGTCCGTTGAACGTTTTGTTGCCGTTTACATAGATGTGATCGCCGGCGTAGACGGGTCCATGGGCGGTCAAGTTCCCCCTGATGTCTATGTCATTGGCGCTGTATATGAGACCGTTGACGTCCCCGTTGCCGCGCTTGTCCAAGACACACGAGGGTCCCTTCGCAAAGATCGCAGGAGCCGACGCGTTCGACTGACCGCTACACGTCGCAACCGCCTCGGAGAGGACGTTGATCTCATCCACCCCCTGGGTCTTGCCGAACGTGGTGTCCACGTCGGAGGAGAGCGTGACATGCACGGTCTTGGATGCCTCAACGGTGAACTCGGAGGATCCGGCCTGGCTGTACGGCGTCGTGACCGTGAACGCCGCAGCGCTGTACCCGTTCTCCACCCCGACACTCTTGGCGGCGCTCACGGGGTCCCCACCAGAGCAGATCGCCCATGCAGCCGCAAGGGCGGCGTTGTCGGCGACATCCTGGGTGCTGCGTCGCTCGTTGTACGCCACCCCGCCGTCGATGGCGATCGCTGCGATCCCCAACAGGAGGACGAGGCAGAGCGCCACGATGATCAGGACGGCCCCTGCCTCCTCCCCCCGGCGGGAGGCACCCGTCAGGGAGTACATGGTCTTCATCAAGCTTGTCGGCCCGGTGCCGAAGCGTTCAGCGTGGCGTCTCATGCGCAGCCTTCCGTGTCGAATACGTCAGATGTGAATGTACGGCTCAACGTTCTCGTCTCCCCCAACAGGTTTCTGATGAGTGGTGTCATGAGTTCCACGTCGTGGCTCACGGTCACCGATACCCGGCTGCCGGTGCACACCACCTGGACGTCGGACTCGGAGAGTGACGGGTAGTCGGTTGCCGAGACGGTTCGCGCCTTGGTCGAGGCAACGTCGCCACGGTTGAACGCATCAAACGCCACGCCTTCCTGGGCAGCGTCCTGGACGCCGATGTTGGTGAAGAGCAGGCGACCGACATCCGCGATGCCGCTGACGAGGAACAGCAGCAACACCAGGGTGAGCGCCATCTCCACGAGGGCGGCGCCGCGCTCCTGCCTCATCCTGCCCTTACCCACCAGAACCTCCCTTGAAGATGGTCCGGCTCTGGGTGGACTCAATCGTGCGACCGGAGATGAGGTTGGAGATCAACGGAACGGGGGATTGGAACGTGGTGCTGACCTGTACGACGATCCGGTCACCGGACGTGACGGTCAAGGCGGAGGGGTCAGGGAGGCCTCCATCCGCCTGGCAGTCGGCGTATGGGGCCTGCTCGGGTCCCTTGTCGAAGGTGATGTGGATGTCCTCGTCGGCGAGGGTGGTGAAGATGACTTTCGATCGTGCCGCGTCCCTGATGCCGCTGCAGTCGAGATAGCGTGCCACGCTCCCCGAATCGGCGGTTCCAACGGCGGTTCCGTAGCGAGCGCCCTCACGTGCTGCCGTCATGGTGGAGGTGTAGATGGTGACCATGCGCCCAACCTCGATCACGCCGAACAGGAGCACCAGGAGAATCGGTAGCACGAGGGCGAACTCGACCAGGGTCGCGCCACGGCTGTCCTTTCGTCCGGGCCAGCGGGCCGGCGTCCGGGCCATCACCACTTCAGACTCCCATTGTCGAGAAACGAGCCATTTCCTTGCCACCGCGATGTGCTGTCCGCCCACCGGCGCATTCCACCAACACATCAATCTCCACGAGTCATCGGCTGAATACGTGGAGTGGTTGAGGGATACGACCACAAAGGGTACCAAGTATGACTGTGTTGACGCAAGGAAAATGCTGGGAGAAATAGAGGGCACCATCCCACACCGTGTTTGACCGAGACGTCGTGGAGGAGACCACCGTGAGGGTGGTGCTGCAGGGTACGCTGTCAGGGTGAAAGAGCTTGCCCTCCTCGACGGTCACTCCCTGGCGTACCGTGCGTTCTACGCACTCCCCCCCGACCTCGCCACCCCGAGCGGGCAGGTGACGAACGCGGTGTTCGGGTTCACCTCAATGCTCATCAAACTGCTGGATGAGGAGGCGCCGGACGCGATCGCCGTCGCCTGGGACCGCAAGGAGAAGACGTTCCGGTCCGAGAAGTACCCCGAGTACAAGGCGACGAGGGAGTCGGCACCCGACATGTTCCGGTCGCAGGTCCCGCTCATCAAGGAGGTCCTTGAGGCGCTGAAGATCCCCCAGGTGAGCGTTGCCGGGTTCGAGGCCGATGACGTCATCGCAACCCTCACCAAACAGGGCCGCGACGCCGGGTACGCCGTGATGGTGGTCACCGGGGATCGGGACGCCTTTCAACTCTCCTCTGACGACACCACCGTGCTCTACACCCGCCGCGGGGTCTCTGACACCGTGCATGCAACACCAGCCTGGATCCAGGAGCGGTACGGCATCGATGCAAAGCGGTACGTCGAGTACGCCGCCCTTCGGGGGGACACGTCGGACAACCTCCCCGGTGTCCCCGGGGTGGGGGAGAAGACAGCGGCCAAGCTCATCAACGCGTACTCCAGTCTTGAGGAGCTGTACGACCACCTCGATGACCAGTCTCCCAAGCTTCGGGAGAGCCTCGCCGAGGCCCGGGACCAGGTCTTCCTCAACCGCGACCTGATGACGATGATCGATGACGTGCCGATGGACGACCTCACTCCGGCCGATCTCGACCTTGAACCGTTTGATCGTGACACGGTCCGGACGCTGTTTGATGACCTCGCGTTCCGGACCCTGTGGCAGCGACTTGAGGGGCTGGGGGGTGTCACGGCCGCCGAGCACGTGGTTGCTGACGTCGACGTGGTCACCGCCACGTCGCCCGAGGCGGCCCGATCGCTGCTCTCGGATGGTCCGGTCGCGATCGATGCGGTCTGGGAGGGGTCAGAGCTTGCGGGGTTCGTTGTTGCGGCACCGACGCCGACGTACGTCCCCCTTGAGGTTGCCGAGGGACTGCTCACCGATCTCGCGGCGGCTGGTGGGGCACCAGGCGCCCGAGGTGTCATGGGCCACGACATCAAGCCGTTTCTCGTTGCCCTCATCGAGGCGGGGTTGCCGGTTCCCCATCCGGCGTTTGACACGATGCTTGCCGCCTATGTGATCAACCCGGCACAACGGGCGCCAAACCTTGAGGATCTGGCGTACCGGGAGCTTGGGATCACGGTCAACGAGGCGGATCGCACCGACGACGGGGGGACCCAGGGTGCGTTCTCGTTC
The DNA here is from genome assembly GCA_964621095.1 of uncultured Acidimicrobiaceae bacterium. Classification (GTDB taxonomy): domain Bacteria; phylum Actinomycetota; class Acidimicrobiia; order Spongiisociales; family UBA5794; genus UBA5794. The sequence continues at coordinate 3,317 of CAZULI010000195.1, forward strand.
GAGGCGGCCTCCCTTGACCTCGACACGTCTGCACGTCGGGCGATGGCGGTGGCGGAGCTTTCGCTGCGCGGCGCGCCGC
>CAZULI010000196.1:0-3388 GCA_964621095.1 uncultured Acidimicrobiaceae bacterium
CATGCAGCGACGACCATGGCGATCGCCACGATCGCCATGCCCAGAATGAGCAGTCTCTTCGTACTGGTTGTTCGTTCGTTCATGACGGTGTGTGTCCTTCCAAGATCACGAGCATGGCTCCCGCGTTGAGTGATACGGATGCCTGAAGTGCCGTGGTGGTGTTGTTGAGTCCACGAGAGGTTCCCTGTTCGAGGGTGTCGTTGCTGAGGGACCACTGCATCCCTTCCGTGGAAACCCCGCTGCAATCGCACAAGGCGATGAGCGAGACGATTGATCCGATCGGTGCATTGAGCTGGACCGTCCTGTCACCGGTGAGGGGGCGAACCGATCCCGTTGCCACATGCCATGTGATGGCGAGGTGGCGGTACGACTCGTGGGTCAGCGTGGTTGCCAACCCGAGGAGATGCCCAAGATGGCCACCCTCCCCGCCGTGGATGTCAACGCGCTCGTACCCACGTTTGGTGACCGCCGTCAATGCCAGGGCAAAGTCGGTGTCGTCCTTGAGCGCCGGATGGCGTTCAATCGTTGTGCCGGATGCCTCAGCGGCTGCGAGTCCCTCAGCGGAGATCGAGTCGAGATCTCCAACGAGGAGGTCGACCCGATGTCCGAGGGCGACGGCGTGGTCCCAGCCCGAGTCCGCAGCAACGACAAACGCGTCAGCGTCCGGCAGCGGGCGGGTTCCGATTCCGCCTCCGGCAAACACGATCGCGCGGCGGTGCGACTCGGGAGTTGCCTGTTCGATGAGTCCACCCCTTCCTCCGCTGGCATTATCCAGACAGGTTCTACGGGTCGATGGCAGTGCGGGTTGCAGAGCCACCCTCTCAGCACGGTATCTCCGAGCTCCCCGGTGTGGTGGGGTGAGCATACCCCACTGGCGGCACAGTGCTACCGGTCGGTTACCGCGTCGGTGTGGCGGGTCTGGGCCTGCCACACCTCGACCAGCTTGTCGGCAACGGGCAGTGCCAGTTCACTGAGTAGGAGGTGACCTTTGGCTGAAGCGTGGAAGAGGTCGCTGGCAAACATGTCAGGATGGTTCCGGAACTCGGTGTGCATGACGTTCCAGGCGTTTGACTTGATGGTCCGTGGATACCCTGCCCGCACGCGCCCGATCGCCCGATCGATTGCTCGGGCTCGCACCCGCGCCATGCCCTGTGTGAACTCGGTGAACCGGGGAATCGTGCCAAGATCGCCGATGCCTGCGAGTCCAATCGAGGGGATGTTCTGGTGGAGCCGATCAACGATCCGGTCGTACTCGGCTTCAAAACGGGTCACGGGCGTTCCTCTGAGTGCATCGTTCGAGCCGACCGAGAGGTACGCGATGTCGGGTTCGAGTTCGAGTGCCTGCTCCAACTGGGACGCGAGGACGTCCCTTGCCTTGGCGCCGCCCTTGGCCACGCTGATGGCGTTGACCGAGAACCTGGCCGCCAAATGGAGGGCGATCCGGCGTGGCCATGCGTCATCGAGTGGATGGACCCCCGGGGCCGTGATGGAGCTGTCCCCGAGGTACACGATGGTGAGGGGAGGGTTGCTGGGGTCACCGAATCTTCCGGAGGGGTCCTGGTTCTCGAGGCTTGGCAGATCGTTCCGCTTGATGGTGTAGGCGGCCTGACGGGTGAGAAACAATCCAGTGGCCAGGAACGGCCTTGCGATCTTCCAGGCGTTCATGATGCCATTCTTGCGCGTCGCAGCGTGTGATGCGACGGTTCTGCTCAGTAGGGCCGCGGGGGCCTGAGACGCCGCCCAATGGTGCGCACGGTGACCCCTCCCAGGATGAACCCGACCCCCATGATGAGGTAACCAGCTCCTTGGACCCAGAGCGCCGCAACGTCTTCGACCACCAGCGCTGCCCCGGTTTGGGCGACCACAATGCCAATGATGTAGAACATCCACCACACATCAGCAACTCTCGTTCGGGGCATGGACCGCCACGACGCACCGATCGGTTCGATGAGGCGGTCGTTTGACATGCGATCGACCTCGTTGATCACCAGCTTGGGGATCACAAAGTTTGCAACCGGGATGAACCACCCTCCCACAGCCCACCCCGATGACCACGCAGGGGACTCAGCACCCCGGGAGACCGCTGCTTTGTACGCCTTGTTGAGCCAGACGATCAACAGGACGAAGACGACCAGCCCGCACATCATGGCGAGCGCAGCGGTTCCGTCGGCCCCTTCACTGGTATCGACGACATCGCTCAGGGTGGTGTTGCCGCCTGCGGTGAAGTCCATCCACATCCCGTAGGTGGCGAGGTAGAGCAGACCGGCGAGCACGGCCAGAACACCGGTTGCGAGCTGGAACCCGAAGAGGGTGCCGGTCAGACCGCCAGAGACGAACCGGCGGTTCCCAGACGAAGCTCCGGGCTGGCCGTAGAGGTGACCCGGGACCGGTGTCCCATAGGGTGCGGGCGGAACCGGCGCGGGCGTCGGCGGTGGAACGGGGGACCTCGATCGGCTCTGTGGCGGGTACCACTTGCCGTCAGAGGCAAGCCACCAGTCGTCTCCTCTGGGCCGGTCACTCATGGGGCGACACTACCAGAAGGGGGGTGGGTGCCGGCATCAACAACGACGAGTGTTGCATGGGATCCCCAGGACTCAGACGTTGAACCGAAAGTGCATGACGTCACCTTCCTGGGTGATGTACTCCTTGCCTTCGAGACGCCACCGGCCGCTCTCTTTGGCGCCGGCCTCGCCGTTGGCGGCGATGTAGTCGTCGTAGCCGATGACCTCGGCTCGGATGAAGCCTTTCTCGAAGTCCGTGTGGATGACGCCAGCCGATTGGGGAGCCGTCGAGCCTGCTCTCACCGTCCAGGCCCTCACCTCCTGCACACCAGCGGTGAAGAAGGTCAGGAGCCCGAGCAGTGCGTATGTTTCCCGAATCACCTTGTGGAGGCCTGGTTCGGTGAGCCCATACTCGGCAAGCAACTCGGAACGGTCGTCATCGTCAAGGGCGGCGAGTTCAGCTTCCAACGCCCCACAGATGATGACGACACGGGCCCCTTCTGACGCGGCGTGATCAATGACGGCTTGGGTCATGGCATTTCCTGCGACCCCGGCCTCATCCACATTGGCGATGTACATCGTCGGTTTTGCGGTGAGCAGGAAGAGATCTCGCACGATGAGACGTTCCTGGTCGTTGAACGTCATCGTTCGTACGGGGTCTCCCGCCCCGAGATGTGCCGAGATGCGTTCAAGGACGGTAACGGCTGCTTTCGCGTCGGCATCCCCTGATCTTGCTTTCCGGCCCTGACGCTCGAGGGATCGTTCAACCGTCTCGAGATCGGCCAGTGCGAGCTCCGTGTTGATGGTCGCCATGTCGGAGAGCGGATCGACCCGACCATCCACATGGACCACGTTGTCGTCGGTGAAGCATCGCACCACATGGGCCA
>CAZULI010000197.1:0-3380 GCA_964621095.1 uncultured Acidimicrobiaceae bacterium
CTGCCGCCTTGGCAGCAGCCCTCACCGAGTTGGCTGTGGCGCTACGGGCCCCCGATGCAGCCCAAACCATCGGTTCCGTTCTGGCTCCCATTCCGATCGGGGTTGCCGAAGTGGCCCAAGACCTGGAGACTGCACTCAGGTGACTCCGGCGACCCGCAGATTCCCATGCATCCCTCCTCAGGAACGCACGAGACGATCACGCTTCGCGTAGCGCTTGGTGTGACGAGTGAGCGTCCGGACATCGGTGCCATCGAGGGGCTGAAGTACCCTCCCGACGCTTCCAAGCAGCGTTCCGAGGCGCCTCCCCCATCCATGCTCATCGAGTGCCTTCGCCCCGTCCGGTCGGGTGGCCGCCATGGCTCGGCGGGTCGCTGCAACGAGATCGGTATCCGTGTGGACCCCTTCGATGCCGTCCAAGGCACGCAGCGGCGGGGCAGCAACCGGTACCGAGCAGGCGAGATACTCAAACACTTTCAACGGAGAGACCGCATGGGTGGTGCTCGTGACGGTGAACGGGACAAGACCAACGTCGAGGGCACGCAGATACCCGGGGAGCACCGATTGTGGTTGGAGACCGAGAAACAGGATGTTGTCCGGCAGACCCCGCTCGCTCACCGGCGGCCGCGCCCCAGCAGCATCGCCGATCACAACAATGGTGTGGTCGCTGAACTCGTTCGCAACCCGTGCCAACGACCCCCAATCAAACCAGTCCCCGTACAACGATCCGTGATACCCGATGAGTGGACCTGAAGGCAGCCCGCTCGGTCTGGGGTGGTCAACGTCGGGGTGGAAGATTGCGGGGTTCACCCCGTTGGGGACCAATGTGGCTTCAGCCCCAAAGCGGGCTGCTCTGGCGACGAGGTCAGGCGCCGACGCGACCACCCCATCGGCAAGTTCCACGAACGCCGCCTCCTGATGAGCGAAGTACCAGTCACCACCGAGCGCCCGGTCCCCCCAGTCGTCAATGATGTCGTACACCACCGTCCATCCGGCGTGTGACAGCGTCGTCACAGGCTCCATGAACTCAGCCATCGGTGCCTCAACGAGGACCAGTCCCGGTTCTGCGCCGTGGACAGGGGCCGCAAGCTCCCACCGCTCAAGGTGCATCTGGGTGAGACGGGGGTGGAAGTACCGCAAACCGAGGTCAACGCTCTCGGACGCGGGGTACCGGTACACATACACGACCGAGTACGACCGTCTCAGCAACTCGAACGCGATCTGGGCCCCACGCGAACCGCCACCGATGTCGTGGAGGGGGACCGCAGCAAAAATGACGACGATTGGTGCTTGTGCCGGTGGGAGTGGGGGCATGGCGTCACGGTCAACGACATGGGGAAGCACCCCGACACGGAGACCGGCCTCCAACGCCGTTCCCAGCACCGCACGTGGATTGATGTCAGAAAGGTGGAGATCGACCAACGTATCGTTTGACAACGCCACCGATCTGGGGGACATCATCGGCTCAACAACCCGCATCCGGTGCATGGCCGGGGGGAGCACGTCCGCTCGGACCGCCACCTCGGAACCGTGCCATCCGAGATATGACGTGAGTTCATCATCAGGTTCGCCGACGACCACCGCCTCAACGGACCGATCTGACGGTGGGCGGGCCATGACGACGCGGTACGTGTCGGGGGTGAGCCGAAACCACCGCCGCGCGGCACGCCGGTCCTCAACGTACAGATCGACGTTTGAACGCACCATGCGGGAGTGCTGGCGGCGTCGATACCTGGCCATGAGACTGTCGGGTATCAACGGCCTGATCATCCGCTTGATGGCCATGACGGTTGTTTGCATCACAAAGGAACCCAATCAGGGATCCACCCGGGCTCTTCAGGATGTTGGCGTTGGACCGCAAAGCCATCAATGGAGTCGGGAACGCTCCATTCCGGGGATGGGTGGGAGTGGGGTTTGAGGCGTCGCTCTGAACGGCCCTGCAGATCAATGATCCGATCAGCACCGGGACCCCGTGGATCACGCAGGGACCACGCACGGACGACGCGGACAGGGGAGCTCCCGGCGGTGGTCACCGACCCGAGATCAGGGTTCTCCTCGAGGACTCGACACATCTCAAGAATCGCACCTTCCCCAAGACGATGGTCATCGAGCACGACGACGTACTTGCCGACAATCTCGTCGACAACCTCCTCGATCTCGTTGGTCTCGATGTGCTGCACATCGGGTCCGGTGCTGTCGATGAACGTCGCAGAGGGTTGCGCACACAACACCGTCACGAGTGGGTACCACCGACGCTTGATCTCCGTCACGTTTGCACGCGAGTAGGCGTCGGCAAGTCGAGTCGTCAGAGCTGCGAGGGTGTCCTCGTACTCCGACTCCGTTTCAACGGACATCGACACACCATGCTTGCGGTATCGAACAAGCGGTTGAGGCACACGAACACCATGCCATCCGTTCGCCCCCATACGGAGCCAGATGTCCCAGTCCTCGTTCCCAGAACGCATCGACTCGTCGTACCCCCCGACGGACGCCCACGCTTCACGTCGCACGACGGAACACTGCACCACCGAGTTGGTCATCATCAGTTGATACGGGTTGTCTCGCCGTGTCGCCCACACTGCTTCAAGGTCACCGAAGAGTTCCGCCCAACAATGTGCGTACCCCGCCGTCGGGTCGTTGCGCAACGCATCACCAAGCACCTCAATGTACGTGGGCTTGAGGATGTCGTCAGCGTCAAGCGTCACGATGAACTCGGCGTCCGTAGCAGCAATCCCTGCATTCCTTGCCGCAGGAAGACCGCGGTTCTCCTGGTGAAGAACCCGCACACTCGGGACCTTGATCTTCCTGAGCACCTCGATCGTTTCCGGATCGGTCGATCCGTCGTTGACGATGATGATGTCAACGTTGGTGTCCGTCTGCTCAAAGACCGACATCACGGCTTGCCGAACGAACGCTCCATGGTTGTAGCACGGGATGATCACCGTGGTCCGCGGGTGCGCCAACGCCCCCCGTGCCCTCTGGTCGCGCACCAACGCGTCCCAGTGGTCCTCCCATGCCCGCTGTCGCTGAACCCCGTCCCAGTCGGCGCTGTCCCGAATCCTCCTGCGCAGCCCGGGCGGAATGAGCGACTTGAGGACCCGAACCATCCTGGTCGGCATCACCCCGACGGCAGCACGGATCATGCGCTGTGTGGATGTTGGCTCGGGTTCCTGGAACCGGACCGCCTCGACCCGGGCCAGCGCCGCCGTCGCGACACCACCCTGGCTGCGTACATGGCGTACCTCAGGGTCCGTGCCATACACCGCAATCGGATCGGGGATGGACGGGACACCGTTGCGTGCAACCTCTCTGGCGCGGTTCGGGTCGGCCACGAGCTCGTCGATGGCTCGGGACAGCCCTGACACGGAACCGTCGAACACGAG
>CAZULI010000198.1:0-3376 GCA_964621095.1 uncultured Acidimicrobiaceae bacterium
CTTCCTTTGTGTCAGAGGGGTAATTGTGCTGAGGGGGAGACTTTAGTTGTCAGTTCAAGAGTAGTTGGCAAAGTAGCCGTCAATACTCTGATGTTTCAACTCGGCGATGTTCAACGACGGTCCTGAGACAGAACGGTCGACCGCGGCGTGGTTCGCACAATGGCCCGATGAAGGTGCTTCCCCCCGAAAAAGTAGGTGGCAGCGAGCGTTGAACGGGGCGGTCGATCCTTGATCCGTTTTCTGAGTCAGAGTCCTGTGGTTGGGGGTCTTCGGTGGATCTGTTGGTGAATGGTCCGTGTGTCGCCAGAATTGTGTGGGGTCTCACTGGTTGAACATGAATCGCCAGCCGACACCGGCACCAATGTTGAACCCATGAGGATCTGGGGTGCCTTCTCCGACAGACCATCAGACGGCTGTGTAGCCGCCGTCGATCGTGACTGCTTGTCCCGTGATGTAGCGTGCTGCTGGCGAGGTGAGAAACCCGACGGTTCCGGCGACGTCGTCGGGCACCCCCTGACGATGCAGAGGAATTGTGTCGAGCAATCGTGAGAGCGACGCTTCCTGATCCGCCTGACTTGCCCAATAGGGATCATTGAACGGTGTATCGATCCATCCAGGGCAAATGCAATTTACGGTGATTCCCGATGGGGACAGTTCGGCAGCCAACGATCGGGTGAGATTGACCAGACCTGCTTTGGTGGCACAGTAAGCCGGAACTCCGGCTACGCCACGAAAGGCCCCGGTGGAAGCCGTGAACACGATGCTTGCGCAATCAGAGTCCTTCAGATAACTCGCAGCTGCCTGCGCGACCAGGAAAGGAGCGCGTAGATTCAAGGCCACGGTTCTTTCCCATTGGTCCAGAGTCCACTCCGAGAGGGGAGCGGCGATGAGAATGCCGGCATTGACGAACACAATGTCAAGCTGGCCACCACCAAACGCCACTGCAGCTTCCACTGCGGCACGGGGGGCTTCAGGATCGATCAGGTCGCAATGGAGGAATTTTGCGATTCCCGCGGCGTCTTCACCGACCGCCCGTTCAGCAGCTTCATCGTTGATGTCGGCTAGAAGAACCGTGTCACCCCGTGCTCGGAACAGTCGCAAGGTGGCGAGGCCGATCCCTGTCGCTCCTCCGCAGATCAATACCGATGCCATGGCCGAGTCTCCCGGATAGTTGTTGCCCGGCTGCGAAGACTCACGCAAGGGCCCCGCTGAAACCCATGTGAAGGAGCTACGCAGCTTGTTGACGAGGTCGCTCCCGATTCGCGCAGATTGTACGTAATCCTGAGGTTACCCGATCTTCACCGGCTTCAGGGTTGGGTGGGCCAGCAGAGTCTTGCAGGTGAATGGGACACGGTCGCCGAGTATGTCTCAGATCGAGTCTCGGACCGAATCCATTTTGACGTACCAGCGTGCCATCCACATAATTCGATTCGCTGCTTTGAACCGAGACGCAAGAAGGTGATGCAATGGTTGACCTCTTTTACCTCCCGGCCGTTGAAGTATTGAGGCTTTTCCGGACCCAGGAGCTGTCGCCAGTCTCGTATCTTGAGGCGCTGATTGCGAGGCTGGCAGAGACGGAACCCCTTGTGAATGCTGTCAGCGAACAATTGTATGACAATGCCCTGAAGGCGGCAGCTGCAGCAGAGAAGCGCTACCGTGACGACCCCGCCGGCGTGCGTCCGCTTGAGGGGCTCCCGGTTGCCATCAAGGATTTCCATCCGATGGCGGGGTTCTCCAACTCCCAGGGGTCGCTGGCGTTGGTGAACGAGATCGCCAGCACCACACACCCTGTGGTTGAACGACTCATCGACGCTGGGGCGATCCCCCACATTCGAACCACCAATCCGGAACTGAGTTGTGCTGGATTCACCCATTCCAAGTTGTGGGGGGTCACGCGTAATCCGTGGAACACCCACTACAGCCCTGGTGGGTCATCCGGTGGTTCCGCTGCGGTTCTGGCTGCCGGTGGAGCGCCGTTGGCCACGGGCAGCGACATTGGAGGATCCATTCGGACACCAGCTTCCTTCACCGGGACGGTTGCGTTCAAGTCGCCTTACGGTCGTGTTCCGGCACTTCCGCCAGGGAACCTTGACCACTACGCCTCTGACGGGTCCATGGCGCGCACGGTTGCCGACTGCGCCCTCATGCAGAACGTGATCTCCGGACCGCATCGTCGCGACATAGCTTCCCTCCGACCGAAGTTGACCATTCCAACGGAGTTGGAGGGTATCGCCGGATTGCGGGTCGCCTATGTTCTGACGCTCGGGGATTGGCCGATGGAAGCCGAAATCGCCAACAACACGCGTAAAGCCGCAGTGGCGCTTGCATCGCGGGGCGCTCATGTTGAAGAAGTATCGCTTGATTGGCCGATGGCAACGGTCCAGCAAACGGCGTACATTCATTACGGACACATGTTCGCACGGGGGATTCAAGACATTGTCGATCAGTACGGCGATCTTACGAATGATTACACCCGAGCGTTTGCCGACGTCGCCATTGAGGCACTTGAGAGCTCGTCGTACATCGCAGGGCTGGAGGCGGAGGCGGACCTGTACATGGGGTTGAGCGAGATCTTCGAACACTTTGATGCGCTCCTGTGTCCGACAGTCGCGACCACCGGAATTGTCGCCGGCGAGTCCTATGTCGACACGCCTTTGATCGTCGCCGGTGTGGAACTCGAGCGGTACAACGATGCATGGCTGACATTCGCCTTCAGCATCCTCAACCGATGCCCTGTTCTGAACATCCCGACAGGGTTCGCTCGCAACGGTGTTCCGACCGGTGTCCAGGTGGTGGGGCGGACCTACGACGATGTGACGACGTTCCGTATCGGTGCTGCACTCGAGAGTGAACTTGAGGGGCGTTTTGCGAATGGCCGTGTACCGCAGTTCGTCAGCGCGCCCGTATAGGGGATGGCCCCGTCTCCCAAGTACCCCTCAATGGTGGGCCCGGTGTGTTGACCCATGCGAGAAGAGCGAGAAGTCAGCGCCACCCGCAGGGATCTGGTTGGCGTAGGGATGATTGAACGTTGCAGTCAGCTCCGTGTCGACGGATCTTCCCTGTTTCGTGCGCATTCCGGTGTGTGTATGCAGCAGGAAGGGGGTGTTGGTTGCCCTTCACCGCCTGTGGGTTTGACGATGCAAAATGTCTCTGCGTGAGCGAGTTCTGGAACGTGGAATGAAGTTGACACAAAGGTCTGAAGATTAGTATTGTCAATTGAGGGTTCCATTCGGAACCATCGTGAAGCGAAGATTGATTGTGGGTTTTCTCGATGAAGGTGAGTGCAATATGTATCAGCATCTGTGTTTCTTCTAGTTCCCATCCCGTCGAATAGGCTTGTTGATAATGGTGATGGCCTTGATCCTGGCCGCGTGCA
>CAZULI010000199.1:0-3370 GCA_964621095.1 uncultured Acidimicrobiaceae bacterium
GGCGGTCTTCCATGGTGCAAGATCATTGAGGTAGCCGTTGACTTCCTGGGCGCCATGCATGGCTCTGGCGATCCCCGCCCGCAGCTTGATCTCGGAGATGAGTGTCCCCACCTCGTCAAGGATCGCCGCACCTGCGGCAAGGGCACGGGTGTCATCGTCGGAGAGGTCACCCGTGGGTGGGACGACGCCATCGAAGTACTGGTGAATCATGGAGAGGACACGGTTCACGAGGTTCCCCCACGTTGCGACGAGCTCGTCATTGATGCGGCGGGCGATCTCATCAATCGTCAGCTCGCTGTCGTTGGACTCCGGGAGACTCTGCGCGATCGCGTACCGGAGGGAGTCGGGTTCAAACGTCTCGAGGTACCACGACAGGGGCTTGCCGACCCCAGTTGACTTTGACGCCTTGTGGCCACCGAACGTCACGTACTGATTTGCCGGGACATCGGTGGGGAGATTGAGATCACGGTGGCCCATCAGGAGTGCCGGCCAGTAGATGGCGTGAAACGGGATGTTGTCCTTGCCAACGAAGTAGTACGACTCGGCGTCGGGGTTGAGCCACCACTCCTTCCACGCATCGGGGGTTCCTTGGATCTCGGCCCATTCCTGGGGGGCGGAGAAGTACCCCATCAACGCCTCCCACCAGACATAGATGGACTTGCCAGGACCAAGATCGTCGATCGGGAGCGGGATGCCCCAGTCAAGATCACGGGTGAACGCACGGTCGTGCAACCCGTCGGTCACCATCCCGATGGCAAAGTTGAGCACATGGGGTCGCCACCCCTTGCGGGTGTTGAGCCACGCAAGCATCGGCTCGTTGAACTCGCTCAACTTCCAGTAGTAGTGCATGGTTTCACGCAACACGGGGGCCTCCCCCGAGAGCTTGCTCCTGGGGTTGATCAGGTCGGTCGGGTCAAGCGTCTTGCCACAGTTGTCGCATTGATCCCCCCTGGCGTTGACGTACCTACAGTGGGGACAGGTACCTTCGACGTACCGGTCGGGAAGGAACCGCTGTTCCTGTTCATCGAAGAACTGTTCGGTGGTCTTTGGGTACAGGTACCCGTTCTCGAGCAGTTTCAGGAAGAACCCCTGCACAACCCGACGATGCGTCTCGGTTCCGGTGGTGGTGAAGAGGTCCCACTGGATGTTGAGGACGTCCCAGTAGCCGAGGAACTCACGGTGATACCGGTCAACGATGTCTTGCGGGCTCACCCCCAGTTCATCTGCTTTGACCGTGATCGGTGTGCCATGCACATCAGAGCCCGAAACCATGAGCACATCGTCACCAATCGACCGGTGATATCTGGCAAAGATGTCGGGTGGCAGGTACGCCCCTGCGATGTGCCCGATGTGCATCGGCCCCTGCGCATACGGCCACGCGACAGCGACAAGAACCTTGGTCGGTGTGTGTGAGGTCATGGGGCGATGGTACCTGTCGATGCTCGCGTCGCGACATCTCTCCGCTCCCCGTACCGTCAATGAGTGTGTTGGGGCTTCGGTAGGATGGAAGTTCAAAGTATGCCAGCGGATCACCGACCGGCGGCCCCTACAGGATCCCTCAACACCGGATTCTTTGAATGGAGGACCCTTGGACACTCTCATTGTCAGAAAGATTGACGACCTTGGGCGGATCGTCGTTCCGGCCGAGACCCGTCGCCTGTTCAACATCCGCGAGGGCGACGCACTGGCCATCTCCGTTGAAAACAGTGGCATCGTTCTCCGCAAGCTCGAAGCAACATGCGTCTTCTGCGAGGGAACCGAGGATCTGCTCGAGTACCACGGTCGGGGTGTCTGCGTGAGCTGTCGGGAGAATCTGCAGAAAGAGGGGTCAGGGTTGCACTGACGAGTCCCGGTCCTTGAGGACCCGGTCGTACAGGGCCCCCTTGCTCACACCGGTGTCACGGGCAACGGCCTTGACGGCATCCGATGGAGACATTCCCGATGCGATGAGCGCATGAGCTGTTTCGGCCCCGGCCTCGACATCCGGGGGTGACGGTGGCGCCCCCTCGATCACGATCGTGAACTCCCCCCGTGCCTCCCCCTCCTCCGACCAGTATCCAGCAGCAGCCTCGATCGTTCCGCGCCACACCTGTTCGTGCAGTTTCGTCAGTTCACGGGCCACGACCACCCGTCTCCCGTCACCGACGACACGGGCGATCTCGGCCAGATCCTTTGCGACCCTTCGTGTGGCCGAGAACAGAACCGTTGTTCGCTCCTCCGTTCTCAGGGCGTTGATCCGGACCGCCCGTTCCGTTCCCTTTCGGGGAAGAAACCCTTCAAAGACAAACCGGTCCCCTGAGAATCCTGAAACGGCGATGGCGGTGATCGGTGCACTCGGTCCCGGGATCGCGGTGACCGTCGCCCCCACGGCCACGGCGGTGGCCACGGCGCTTGATCCGGGATCAGAGACCACCGGCATCCCGGCGTCAGACACCAACGCAACGTCCTGTCCATCCGCCAGCAGGCTGGCAAGTTCCCCGTTCCTGGCTTGTTCATTGCCGAGGAAGTAGCTCCGCATGGGTTTGGAGATCCCAAGGTGGTGGAGCATCTGGGCGGTTCTCCTGGTGTCCTCGGCAAAGATCACATCGACACTCGCCATGGTGTCGGCAAGCCGCTGGCTGATGTCCCCAAGATTGCCAATCGGGGTAGCGCAAAGGATGAGCGTGCCTGCCATTTCATGGCCATGGTAGAAGGGTGAGCTCCTCCCCGACGGCTGGGTGGATCGCGTCCCCACGAATCTCCAGCATCGGTCCTGTTGCGCGTCGGCGGTGGATGCGACGTGGCGGGATCCGGTGGACCGCGGTCACGACACCGGAGCTCGACACCTCAACGACCATGATCGGTGCCCGCATGCCAAACGTATGCACCGACGGAGCATCAAGAATCACGGCAGGAACGTTGCGTCGACCGAGACCAAGCAGACGGTCGGCAAACGAGGTCGCCACGACGACGCCATCGAGCGCTCCCGTGGGCCATCTGACCGTCAACCGCCGATACGTCACTTCACTCGATATCCTGCAACGACTATGGCAAAGGCAAAACTCCGCAAACTCCGCGCCCGTCGCTCAAAGGCGAACCACGGCCGCAAGCCAAACGCTGGCCGCGGCTAGTCGCCGTCACGGCTCTGCTCCTGACACTTGTACGCCGTCTGACGCCGTACGACAAGGGTCCCGCTCCAACCCCCCTGCGTAGCCGCGCCCCGCGTCCCCCCCGTAGAACAGGGCTACCCCACCCAACCCCCCTGCGTCGCTAACGCTCCGCGTCCCCCCGCAAGCGGGAGGACCGAGAACCGGAAAAGCGGGAGGACCGAGACCCGGAACACCGTCCCCCCGGGAAACGGGGGGACGCGACGAGCAACGCGAGGAGCAGG
>CAZULI010000200.1:0-3348 GCA_964621095.1 uncultured Acidimicrobiaceae bacterium
GTCGCCGTGACGGGACTCCTCTCCGAGGTGTCGAAGGATGTCTTCCATCGGGAGCGACCGGTCGGCGGGCTGGTGGTGGAGCACTCGTTCTCGTACCCGTCCGGTCACTCGATGGTTGCTGCAGCAGCCATCGGGCTGGGTCTCGCCATTGTTGCCGGCGTGCTGTGGCCACACCGAACGCGCCTCTTCGTTGGGTTGGGGGGTACGTTTGCGGCGTTCATGGGTCTCAGCCGGATCTATCTGCTCGCCCACTGGCTCACCGACGTCATCGCCGGTCTCCTCTTCGGCATGGCGATCGTGGCGGCATCGACCGCTCTCTGGATACAGCAGCGATCCCGCAGCGACGACCAATGAATCAGGTGCCCTGACGGGTCCCGCATGGATCACACAAAAAATTGGTGTTGGATCCTACGCTGGTTGCATGAAACGACACACTCTGCTCCCGTTGCTTCTTTCGATCGTTCTCACCGGCTGTTTCGGTGGCGGTACCAGCGAACCGCCCTCGACAACAACAGCCCCGACCACGTCCACGACAGCTCCAACGACCACCACAACCACACTCGCATCCACAACCACGACGGCACCTGCAACCACCACAACAGCACCGGCATCCACAACCACGACGACGCCGTCCGTGGTGTACTCCGTTGCCAATCATCGGTCCTTTCCTGATCCCCTTTCCGGTTCCCAAGGAGCCCACGGTTCAGGATGTGTGGTGGGTGGTGACCAACTCCCGGATGGAATCTGGTTCGGGTTCATCAAGAGTGCCAACGCATCCACAGTGAGCATCGATGTTGCTTGTTTCTGGACTGGTCAATTGGCGTCCGATCGGGCGTCGGCCAACGGGGACGAGGCCTTTGATTTCTACATCGAGAATCAGAATGCCAAGGTGCGATCCGTGCCGCGAAGCAGCACCGGGACCGCGTACTGGCTCGATCAGGCCACCGCTCCGGACACCAAACAAATGCCTCTGGCGAGTTGGCCCAACACCAGCAGTGCCGCGTACCAGCAGTGTCCGAGCGAGTACTGCGCCGTGTGGTTGTTTGTGAACGGCGGTGCGGTCACCGAGTTGGTCGAGCAGTACCTGCCCTGACCATCACGGATCGAACCTGACGAACGCGGTGGTTCGCACCCCGTTGCTTCACGCCGTTCCTCCGACGTCTCCGGGACGGGGCCGCAGGCGGCACCCTCCGATCGGCGCGTTGTTAGGTGAGCTGGGCGAGGAGTGCCACGACGACCTCGCCCAGGGCATCGGGGTGGGTGAGCGGGGCCGCGTGGCCAGCCCCATCGATCCGGTGACTCTGGACGGTTGGTACTGCTGACAACGCCAGGTCGAGGCTGGCGTCGAAGATCGTCAGGCTGGCGGTCCCGCGAGTCACGACGAGTGGCTGGGTCGCTGTGGCGAGGAGCGACGGCGACAGTGCCAAACGGTCAGGGTCACGGTACTGGTCCAACCACGTTGGGGCATTGGCGACCATGGTCGCCCGGTCCTCAGGACCGAAGATCGTCGACCATGCGTCGCGCCCAAAGGCAACTTCATTGACAAACAACTCGGCTGCTCGGGCTGGTTCGCCTGACTCGATCAACCGGGCCGCCTCGGCCATTGCACTCGACACCGTGGCGAGCAACGTCTGGTACTCAGGCCGGTCCTTGAGGACGGCGAACATTGGCGGCTCGTGGGCAACGACGCCGAGGACGAGCTCCGGGTGGTTGAGGGCGGCAAGCAGCGCAACGGCCGCACCGTAGGAGTGACCCACGACAACGGCCGGACGGCCAATGTGACCGATGACGGCTGCAAGGTCTGCGACGTCGTCGGCGATGGCGCCCTGCCGATCTGGAGCGGTGCTTTGTGAGTGTCCTCGCCGATCGTAGACAACCACGTGGTGACCGGCGGGTAGGTGTTCGACGCAGCCCTGCCAGGTCCGATGGTCATCCCACGATCCGTGTACGCAAACGACCGGCGTCTCCGGCCCGTCACGTTCAACGAGGTACAGCGTTGCGTCACCCGTGTTGAGGTGTGTCGCCACAAAGGCGCTCTCACTTTCTGCCATGGCCCCACATGCTACTTCGAGGGCAGCTTGCGGATCCGGGCCAGCGGACCGACGGTGGGCGGAAGGTCTCCACGCCGGGTGGCATCAACAACCACACCAACGTGGGGTGGTGTGGTGAGGGGGTTGATCGGTGGGCCTACGTGGATTTGAACCACGGACCTCATCCTTATCAGGGATGCGCTCTAACCAGGCTGAGCTATAGGCCCCACGAAGTTTGGAGAATACCGCAGTGGGCCATCAAACGGGAGTGTGGTGTGGGGTCGGGCGACCGTGGAACGTGTTGATCTGCCATTGACCGGTCGTCGGTATCCTGTCGATTTGCCGTCATCAAGCTGATGGGTGACCCATGTTCCTTGCTTTGAGAGACCTCTGGTACGCACGGGGTCGTTTTGTATTGGTCGGTCTCGTCATCGGGCTCGTTGCCCTCATGGCGACGCTGCTGTCAGGCCTTGCAAACGGACTGGTCGATGACGGCGTGTCGGGTCTCCGTTCCCTCCCGATGACCCATCTTGCGTTCCAACCCGACGCGAACAGCACGTTCAGTCGCTCCACATTGCACGCCGCAAATCTTGAACCATGGGTCAACGCCGATGGTGTTGAAGCGTCCGCACTCGGGATGTCGTTCTTCAATGCCCGAACCGATGACGGCACCGCATTCAGCATGGCCCTCTTCGGGGTACCACCCGACAGTTTCATGGTTCCCGCAGGTGAGGCACAAGACTCGCTTGAAGGGGAACCGGGGCTCATCCTGAGCGATCATTTCCGCGAGTTGGGCCTTGTGGTCGGGGATGAAGTCACGGTCGTGGGCGCCGACATAAGACTTCCGATTCTTGGTTTCACGTTTGCTGGGTCGTACGGCCATGTCGACATCGCGTTCAGCACCCTTGAGACCTGGCAGGAGTTGATGTACGGCGATCGTGCGAACGGACGGTTCTCCGCCATTGCGATCAAGGCGGATGAGTCCGTCGATCCTGCCCCCATCGCGACGGCGGCCGAGACCGTGGTCGTGACAAAGGTGGATGCCTACCAGGGCTCACCCGGGTACGCAGCAGAGATGCAGACCATGAGTCTCATCCGATCATTTCTTCTCGCCGTTTCAGCGCTGATCGTCGGGGCGTTCTTCACCGTGTGGACCGTGCAACGAACCGGGGAGATCGGAGTTCTCAAGGCGCTTGGGGCGTCCACCTCGTATGTCGTGCGCGACGCCCTCGGACAGATGGCGATCGTTCTCGGGCTGTCAACGGTCATCGGGACGCTGTTGGGCGTTGGTCTCGGCCAGTTCGCCGGCTCAAGTGTG
>CAZULI010000201.1:0-3311 GCA_964621095.1 uncultured Acidimicrobiaceae bacterium
CTGCCATGACCTGTTTGAGTGATCCAAGGACCGATGTCACCATGGTGTCATCCTCAGCGTACGGCGGGTCGACGAAGATGATGTCGAATGTGTCCGTCATCGAAGCGAGGGCGGTCGCCACGGGTGCCCGCATGAGCGTCCCACCGAGCCCCACCGCGGCGATGTTCGCCTCAATGGTCGCTGCCGCCCGACGGCCGGATTCAACAAACACGGCCCGTGCGGCCCCCCTGCTCAACGCTTCAAGCCCGAGGGAGCCGGCGCCAGCGAAGAGATCCAGGACCTCGGCACCCGGCAAGCGGTTCGCGAGGATCGAGAAGATCGACTCGCGCATCCTCCCCGTCATGGGTCTCGTCCCCTCGGGGGGTGTCCTGAGTGTTCTCCCCTTTGCTGCGCCTGCAATGATTCTCACGACTCCGCCCCCGTCTCAACGGCCTCGGGGAGATCCCCGAGGAACCGCCGTGCCTCGTCGAGCACTTCCTCCACGAACGCCGAGTCTCGATTGTTGGCAACCGCCTCGGACGCCACGGCGGCGGCCTGGTCAAGGAGATCAACGTCACGGAGAATGTCGCCAAGGCGCAGGTCAGCAGCCCCTGACTGGCTCTCTCCAAACACCTTCCCCTGTCCCCGAATCTCAAGGTCACGCTCGGCAAGCACGTACCCATCGTTCGACTCAAGCATCGCCGAGATTCGTGCAGCGGCGTCATCGGTGGAAGCATCAACCACGAGGACACAGGTACTCGGCTGATCCCCCCGCCCGACCCGACCCCTGAGCTGATGGAGTTGGCTCAACCCGAAGCGTTCGGCACTGCGGACCACGATCAGCGTTGCGTTCGGAACATCGATCCCCACCTCGATCACCGTCGTCGAGACCAGGACATCGAGTTCGTGATCACGGAATCGGCGCATCGTTTCTGCCTTGTCCTGGGAGCTCATCTGCCCATGGAGCAACGCCACCCGTGCATGAGGAAGCGACGCCGACACGCGTTCAAACTCCGAGATGGCGGACCTCGCCTCGATCTTGTCTGAGGCCTCGATGAGGGGGCACACGATGAACACCTGTCCACCTGAAGCCAGGTGGGCGGTCACCTCACGATCGACCTTCTGATCCCCCTCGGATCCTTCGCTGACAGAGACCGTCTTGACCGGTATCCGACCCTTCGGCATCTCGGTGATGGCAGAGACCTTCAGATCGCCGTACTGCACCATCGCCAACGTCCGGGGAATCGGTGTCGCGGTCATGAGGAGGAGGTCCGGCACCGCACCGTCATCCCATACCGGCCGCAGCCGGACACGCTGTTCGACGCCAAAGCGGTGCTGTTCATCAACAACGGCGAGGCCGAGGGACCGCATGTTCACATCCTGCTGGATGAGCGCCTGGGTTCCAAACGCAATGTCGATGGTGCCGTCCTCGAGCCAGGCGAGGCCTTGTTTCCTGCTGACATCCCCTCGCACGAAGTTGACCGTCACCCGGGAGCCCGTGAACAGGCCGATCCGGACGGGTCGAGTCACGGCGTCGCGCTCGCCGAACAACGCCATGGTCCCGCCAGCGGCGCGGTCCGCCTCAGAGGGTGCCATCTGTGCATCTCGGAGGATCTGTTCGGTCCCGAGGTAGTGCTGGGTGGCCAGGACCTCAGTCGGAGCCATGACGGCACCCTGGTGACCCCCCTCGACCGATGCGAGGAGGGCGACCACGACAACGATCGTCTTGCCGGACCCCACCTCACCGTGGAGCAGCCGGTGCATCGGAGTGTCGGCGACCATGTCTGTCTTGATCGCGGCGATCGCGTCCTGCTGGCTTGCGGTCAGTTCGAACGGGAAGTGTTCAACGAATCGTGTTGTCAGTTCACCGGTCTCGACGTTCGAGACGCCACGGTGGGAGATGTACTCATCGTGTTCTCGAGCCTTGAGCACCATCTGGATGCGGAGAAACTCGTCAAAGATCAAGCGTTTTCTCGCCGGGCCTATCTCACGAAGTTCGTTGGGAAAATGAATCTGTCGGAAGGCGGCGGTCCGGTCAACCAGGTTGAGTTCCTTCCGCTGTTCAGCCGACAGAACATCCGCCATGGGGAGGGAGCGCGCCAGTGCGTTGCTCACGGACTTGCGCAGATCCGAGAGTCTCAGGCCACCGACTCCCTGATGAATCGGGACCACGCGTTCGGTGAGCAACGCATCCTCCTTGCCGTACTGCTGCATGTCGGGGCTCGTCATCTGTCGTCGGCCACGAAACAACTCGATCTTGCCCGCAAGCAGTACCTCGGTTCCGACCACTGCCCTCATGTACGGGTTGAACCACACACAGTCCAGGGTGCTTGTTCCGTCCGACACCCGCACCTTCACCATCGTCCGCCCACCACTGATGCGGATCTTGTCGAAACTCTCAACCACCCCGCCGATGGTGACCTCCTCCCCGATGGGGGCTGCCTTGATGTCAAACAGTTGACTGCGATCGAGGTATCGACGGGGGGTGTGCAACAGCAGCCGGGCCACCGTACCGACGTTGATCGCCTCAAGTTTTCTCGACGCGACGGGACCGACACCCTTGACCATCCCGACGGGGATGTCGTCGAGATACCCAAGTGTTCTCGGTACGGGCGCCGATCCGGTCATGGAGGAGAGCATAAGAGAATCCCACAGGGTTCCGAGGAGGGCGGGTTACCCCGAGGCCTCTGCTATCTTTTCGATCGCTTCGGAAGGATTACCACAATGGCATACAGATGCGAAGTCTGCGGCAAGGAACCGTGGACGGGCAAGCAAGTCAGCTTCTCGCACAAACGTGCTTCAAAGACTTGGCGCCCCAACATCCAGAAGATCCGTATCAAACACGGTTCGAACTCGCGTCGAGCCAGGGTGTGCACCTCGTGCATCAAGGCAGAAAAGGTCGAGAAGGTCTAGTGTTCCAGGGCGTTGTCAAGGTCTACGACAGTGTCAGTGGCATCGGAATCATCGTTCGTGACGATGATCGCTCCGAGGTCCTCCTGAAGCCGGGCAGTCTCGACGGCTCCATGTTCCGCTTTCTCCGCCAGGGCCAGCGTGTTCGTTTTGACATGTCAGACGACGACACGCCAACCGCATCGAACCTCCGGTTCGGCTCTGACGGCTACTGAATCACACCTCATTCAGCCACTCGCGGCTGCGGTCCCAGGAAGGTAAACTCCCGGCATGGTTCAAGCATATGTTCTCATCCAGACCCATTCAGGGCGTGCCTCAGAAGTGGCAACGACGATCGCAGCAATCGATGGAGTGACCTCCTCAGAGGCGGTCACGGGGCCGTACGACGTCATCGTGTCGGTCACCGCACACGATGTCGATGC
>CAZULI010000202.1:0-3311 GCA_964621095.1 uncultured Acidimicrobiaceae bacterium
GCTCATCGGTTCGGGAGAGTCATCCCAGATTCGGATCGCACGACCCGGCATCTCACGCCGACACGCCGTCATCGCGTTCGACGGAACGAACTGGAAGGTCGAGGACGCCGAGTCGCGCAACGGAACGTTTGCCAACGGCCAGCGGATCCACGTCGCAACCATCGATACGCCAACGACACTCATCCTCGGGCATCCAACCGAGGGGGAGGCCGTGACGTTCACCCCAATCAGGAACTCCTCGGCCACCGTTCAGGACGAGATCGATTCCTTCATGATGCCAGACTCCCCGCCTCCTGCACCGCCACGAGCACCGAGACCCCAACGGACCCCGGCGGCCGCCGCGGCACCGGCGCGAGCTGTCTCCCGTGCGGACGCGACCGAGTTGGAAGCCATCCTTCGTGATCAGATTGCAGCGATCAAGGGGCTGACATGGTCCGTGTGGGCCATGATCGGCGTCACAGCGGCACTCTGCGTTCTCACCCTGTTCGTTGGGGTCCTCGGAGGCTGATCAGCCCTCCGTGTCACCCTCAGCACGCCGGAGATACTCGGAGAACTCCTCTGCGATCTCATCTGCGGTCGGCAGATCGGTTGGGATCTGTGACGTCGTCCCCACACTGATGTCAAGACCATCAACGAAGTCGCGTGCGTCCGACCGTTTGTTGAGGATGTCATCGAGCCGCTTGATCTGATCGTACGCCGCTGCCTCGATCTCGCTCAGATTGATGTCCACACCGACCTGTTCGGCGATCTTCTCAAGCAGAGCGTGCATGCCGGGTTGATAGGGTCGACCCACGTACTGGGGAACCTGTGCCCAGTACCCGACGGTCGCAAACCCGGCGCGTTCCAGCTCGGCACGGAACGCACTCCCCGCGGCTCCCGGGACAACGATCTCATCCATCAGCATCTCATCCCCCGGCAGGAGAAGCCGCGAGTCAGACGACGTTCCGAACACGGCGGTCGGCATCGAATGACGCACCGGGGTTGGGACCGCGCCGATCGTCAGGACGCGGGACACATCGAACTGCTCTGCCAGGGCAACGAGCGCCTCGGTGATACCGAGCCACTTGAAGTCAGGCTCGTTCCCAACCAGGGCAAGGACGTCCCTCCCGGAGGGGGTGGCATGGACCACCTCCATGTGCGGCCAGGAAACGGCCAACGGCTCCCCTGCCGTGAAACGCAACGTCGGCCGGTTGGACCGATAGTCGAAGATCTCATCCGCCTCAAACGTGGCGATCGTCTCGCCCCCCTCCATCAACCAGTCGACCGCGTCGCTCGCCACTGCAGCCGCATCCCCCCACCCGGTGAGTCCGATCAGGAGGACCGGATCCTCCAGGAGTGGGGCTTTGTGAATGTGGAGCAGTTCCATGATCACCTACAAGTAGAGACCGGCTTCAGCGCCCTGTCCACCCTCGATCGCCGGGCGTTGTCGCATCCTATCAAGCTGAGCCGACGCAGCCATTTGCTGGCTGATCAACGACGCCTGGATACCGTGGAACAGGCCCTCAAGCCACCCCACCAGCTGTGCCTGTGCAATCCGGAGCTCTGCTTCGGACGGCGCGGACTCCTCCATCGGGATGAAGACGGAGTCAAGCTCATCACGCAGATCGTCCGAGATGACTTCACGCAGCTCTTCAAGGGACTGGTCGTAAATCGCATGGAGGCGTCCCCTCCCCGCCTCGTCCAGAGGGGCTTGACGAACTTCATCAAGCATGGCGCGGGTCATGGCGGCGATGCGGATCAACTTGGAGGGTTCCGTCACACTCGGCGTGAAGGAGGGGCCACCCGAATGCTCCTCAGGAGCAACCACCTCGGGGGTCACAGATTCTGGATTGGCTTCATTGTCAGTCATGGAGTAAGCATACGTCTCACACCATCGTCTCATGACGAGTACGATGGCAGCCATGCCAGAGCAACCCGCCATCGTTGGCTCAAAACGGAAGGGTCGTGTTTGGCGACGAGTGCTCTGGTCCCTGCTCGGCGTGATACTCATCGCACTTGTCGTTGCCGTCGGATTCCTCCGTTACTCGGTCCACCGAGCGTTCCCTCAGACCAGTGGAACGATTGAGGTTGCCGGTATCACCGACACCGTCGAGGTGATCCGGGATTCGTGGGGGGTTCCCCACATCTACGCCTC
Organism: uncultured Acidimicrobiaceae bacterium; assembly: GCA_964621095.1. Classification (GTDB taxonomy): domain Bacteria; phylum Actinomycetota; class Acidimicrobiia; order Spongiisociales; family UBA5794; genus UBA5794. The sequence goes on from CAZULI010000202.1 coordinate 2,135, forward strand.
CAACATGCATGACCTCCTCTTCGCTCAGGGGTATGTGCACGCCCAGGATCGATTCTTTCAGATGGATTTCTGGCGACACATCTCCTACGGCGAGCTCGCCAGTCTCTTCGGCGATTCCCAACTCGACACGGACATGTTTCTCCGGGACCTCGGTTGGGGACGACTTGCCGAGGCGCAGTATGACAATGAGACCCCTGAGAACCAGGCCCTGTTGGACGCCTACGCAGCGGGGGTGAACGCGTACCTCACGACCCAATCGCCGTCAGATCTCAGCTTTGAGTACTCCATCCTCGAACTGATGAACCACGACTACACCCCCGAGCCATGGACCGGCGCCCAGTCCCTGGCGTGGGGGAAGGTCATGGCGTGGGACCTCGGTGGCAACCACATCGCGGAGATCGAACGAGCGATGTTCCTCGATCGTCTGCCACCCGAGCGGGTCGACCAGTTGTTCCCGCCATACCCAGGCGACCGCAACCCATACATCGTTGTCACCGACGAAGGTGGACAGACGGCGCAGCCGGTGTCGTCGGAGATTCCCGATGGCGCGATCGATGCACTGGCATCGGCGGGAGCTGCCATTGAAGCGCTCAACCGGGTCACCCTGGGTGGGGCCGCAGGGATCGGGTCCAACTCATGGGCCGTGAGCGGTGAGCACACCCCGACCGGTATGCCGTACCTGATGAACGACCCCCATCTCGGAGCGCAGATGCCATCCATCTGGTATCAGGTGGGACTCCACTGTCGGACCGTCAACGAGGAGTGTCCGTTCGATGTTGCCGGCTTCTCCTTTGCCGGAGTCCCGGGCGTCATCATCGGTCACAACGCCGACATCGCGTGGGGGTTCACCAATGTGGGGCCGGACGTGCAGGATCTCTACATCGAGAAACTCAACCCCGCGAACCCCGACCAGTATGAGGTCAACGGCGAGTGGGTGGACATGGACATCCGAACCGAGACGATACGGGTCGCGGGTGGTGATCCCGTCACCAAGACGATCAGAACCACACGACATGGTCCCATCATCTCGGACAGCTACGAACTGCTCGACGAGTTCGGTGAGTCGGGTGTCGATGTGCCACACCCCTACGCCGTTGCCCTCCAATGGACGGCGCTCGAGCCCTCCCCGTCACTCATCCAACCCATCTTTGCCATCAACGTGGCATCAACGTTCGAG
>CAZULI010000203.1:0-3306 GCA_964621095.1 uncultured Acidimicrobiaceae bacterium
CCGGTGGTTGACGCCAGCAGATCGATCGGGAACGTCGTCCTGAGTTCAACCCACCGCTCGGCGGGAATGGACGCCGCGGTCAGGGCAGGGGAGGTACCGTCCTCGCCAAGGGTCGTCTGCCCCTGGATGTCATAGGGGTGACCCCACACCAGCACCTCCCCCGGCTGGGGATCCCCCGGCACATGGATCCGTGCGGTGAGACGATCGACACCGACGGCCCATTGATCCCCCCAGACCTGAAGATTGACATCGAGGACATCGGTGTACGCCGTTGCGACCCCTGACATGGTGTAGCGGATGGTGAACGTCCGCAGCGTGTCGCTGGAGGAGTGGTGCCACACGACCCGGACGAACGACGAGTGGGCTTCAACACCGTAGGTACCGGGCGGCGAGCTGCACCCGAGCTCGGTGCATCCTCCGAGCTGATAGATGCCGGAGTCATCACTGACCACCACATCAGAGATCGTCTCCCCTGGGCGGATCCGGATGTCGCGGTAGGCGCCCGTGAAGTAGCCGTCAAAGTCGTACGTGATGTTCTCAAGCACGTTGAGCGAACCGTCCTGGTTGACCACGACGTCAACATCGGCCCAATCGATCCAGTACGACTTTGCAAAAGCGAGCGGCATCGAAGCCGTCATGAAAGCAAGAACCAACCCGGCGCTTGCAACCCATCGAACGAGGCGGTGGCGCGCCACTGCGCTAGAAGCTGACGTCGGGCGCCGTTTCGGCGAGATCGGCTGCTTCGTAGAGTTCGCGGGGTTTGAACCCTGTCATCGCAGCAACCAGGTTCGAGGGGACCTGCTGGACCGAGTTGTTGTACGTGAGCACGGTGTCGTTGTAAATCTGGCGCGAGACCGCAATCTTGTTCTCGGTGTCGGTGAGGTCGCTCTGGAGACTCGCAAAGTTCTCGGAGGCTCGCAGCTCGGGGTAGTTCTCAGCAACGGCGAACAACTGACGCAGCGCCGATGTGAGGAAGTTGTCGGCCTGCGCCTGCTCACCCGGGGTCGATGCCGATGCTGACGCCGAACGTGCCTGGGTCACCCGTTCGAACGTCTCACGTTCATGGGACGCATACCCCTTGACGGTCTCGACGAGGTTCGGGATCAGGTCGTAGCGACGTTGGAGTTGGACCGCAACCTGGCCCCATGCGTTGTCAACTCGGTTGCGCTTCCCGATGAGCCCGTTGTACGTCGTCATGACGAACAAAGCGATCAGCACAACAATGGCGATGGCAATGATGATTCCCCACATGGGGAGGACAATAGCACGGATGCCGGGCGTGAAAGAACCCGGAGCATCTTCAGCGGTATCCGCTGCCGCACGGGACCTACGTGCGGATCTCCGGGTTCCGGTGGTCCGAGTGGAAGTCGCTACCTACCTCGTGAGAGGAGCACGACCTCGCTGGTCACAGCTGGCCGGCTAGCGCTCGGCCACCTCCGGGGTCCTATGAGAACTACACATTCTTGGACCACCTCCTTTCTCCGTCCTGTCACTGTAGCGCGCCATGCCTTTGATGTCGTGTACTTTCACGGGTAATCGTCTGGCACCGCGGAGGGCCGACGGGACCGTCGTGGGTGGGGTCACATCCTGGTCGGTTTGACGGCTGTTTCTGGCATGGCGTCACCATGGCAGTAGTGTGTCAGGGCTGACAACGCGAAGGAACCCTGTGACCAAGAGCATCGGCATTCTCACCGCTGGCGGAGACTCCCCCGGACTCAACGCTGCCATACGGGCGATCGGCAAGTCCGCAATCCGCCAGTACGGGTGGAACGTCATTGGGTTCAAGGACGGGTTCCGAGGGCTGATGCAGAACCGCATCATGCGGCTCGACAATGAGCTGCTCTCGGGGATCCTCACCATCGGGGGCACCATTCTGGGGACCGGTCGTGACAAACCTCACCGGATGAAGGTTGGGGACCGGATTCTCGACATGACGGATGTCATGATCGACACCTTCAATCATCACAACCTCGACGCCTTGGTGTGTCTCGGTGGCGGCGGCACCCACAAGAATGCGCTCATCCTCTCTGAGCGGGGGCTCCCGATCATCACGCTTCCCAAGACGATCGATGCTGACCTCGTGCGAACGGACGCAACCCTCGGGTTTGACACGGCGCTCGGGATCGCCACCGAGGCGGTCGACCGGCTCCACTCGACGGCTCACTCCCACCACCGGATCATCGTGGTCGAGATCATGGGGCACAACGCAGGCTGGCTCACGTTGGGTGCTGGCCTTGGCGGGGGTGCCGACGTGATCGTGATTCCCGAGATCCCGTACTCGGTGGACGCCATTGCCGAGGCGATCTCCCTCAGGCAGGCTGCCGGTTCCACGTTCTCGATCGTCGCCGTCGCCGAAGGTGCCATCTCAACGACACTTGCGGGGATGATTGCTGACCTCCCCGAGTCAGAGGACGCGCCCGAACAGCTCAAGGCGTTGCTCAAGCGGCGCAAAACCACGGTCGAGATCGCCAAACAGCTTGAGAAGAGCACCGGTCTGGAAGCCCGGGTCACCATTCTCGGACACGTTCAGCGCGGCGGGGCCCCCTCACCCATGGATCGGGTGGTCGCCACCAAACTCGGCGTTGCCGCGACAGCGGCGATCGAAGCCGGCCACACGGGTGTCATGGTTGCGTCCCGTGGTGAGGGGACCGAACTGGTCCCGATCTCGGAGGTTGCCGGCCAGGTGCGCCTCGTTCCGCACGATCATCCGTGGGTGCAAGCGGCACGAGCCCTTGGCGTCTCCATGGGTGATCGGCCGTGACGCCGGACCTCAAACGGACGGTCATCGACGCCCTCCTTGGGCTCACCGCCAACTTCGACACGATGGACTGTGATCCCGATCTCGCTGATACGGCGCAGTTCTGTGAGGCGTACGACGTCCCCCTCGAACGCTCCGCAAACGCCATCATGCTTGCCTCAAAACGCCCCGAGGGGGTTTACGCGGTGTGTGTGGTGCTTGCAACCCACCGCCTCGATGTCAACAACGTCGCTCGTCGCGAGATGGGTGTGAAGAGGGTGTCGTTCGCTCCCCCCGAGGTCACGGCCGAAGTGACCGGCATGATCATGGGTGGCGTCACCCCGTTCGGACTTCCCTCGGGTCTCCCCATCCTCGTCGACGCCGCCGTCATGGAACACCCTTGGGTCATCGTCGGCGGTGGCTCACGCGACATGAAGGTGAAGGTTGATCCCGAGGTGTTCTCCCGCATGCCGGACGTCCGCGTGGTGGATGGCCTCGCCAACCCCATCGAGCCGTAACCCCCATTCTGTGGGCTGTAACCCACCGCCACGGTGGGTTCATACCCTGGG
>CAZULI010000204.1:0-3305 GCA_964621095.1 uncultured Acidimicrobiaceae bacterium
ATCCCTGGGTACCTGCGTCAGCCAACGCGGCATGGAGCGCCGGTTCGAGCGGTGCATCGATGCACAACAGCAGCCCCCCACTTGTCTGGGCGTCCGTGAGGAGGAGTTGGTCGGTCTCGTCGATGCCACCGAAGTCGCACATCCCTGCCACTGATGCAAGGTTGCGGCGGGTGCCGCCAGGGATCATTCCCTGTGCGATGTGGGCCGCTGCCCCTTCGATCAGGGGCACGGCGTTCAATTCAATGACAGCGCTGACGCCTGACGCTCGCACGATCTCGGCAAGGTGCCCGAGGAGTCCGAACCCGGTGACGTCGGTGGCGGCACGCACCCCGACCCGGTGGGCCGCATCGGCCGCTCCTTTGTTGAGCGTCGTCATGACGTTGACGGCGTCGGCGATCTCCGTCTCGGAAGCAACACCAGCTTTGATCGCCGTGGCGATGGCACCGGTTCCGATGGGTTTGGTCAGGATGAGCCGCTGGCCGGGCTGTCCTGCGGCGTTCGTCATGAGATCAGCGATCGGCACGAACCCCGTGACAGCAAAGCCGTACTTCGGTTCGGCGTCGTCAATGGAGTGCCCCCCGATTACGGTGCACCCCGCCGACTCCATGATGGCGAGACCACCCTCGATGACCGTGGTCAGAACGTCGAAGGGGAGATCGTCACGTGGCCAGCCCACGAGTTGGAGGGCGGTGACCGGGTCACCCCCCATGGCGTACACATCACTCAGGGCGTTTGCGGCGGCGATCCTGCCCCAGTCGAACGGATCATCGACGATTGGGGTGAAGAAGTCGACCGTTTGCACCAACGCCCGTTCGTCGTCGAGGCGGAAAACCCCGGCGTCGTCTGACCCGGCGATTCCGACCAGCAGATCCGGGTGATGAATGGCCTGTGAACCGTGCAAGGGGCGCAGAACCTGCGCCAGCTCGTCAGGAGCGAGCTTGCATGCTCAACCAGCGCCGTGGCTGAATGTCGTGAGTCGAAGATCACTCATGGTCCGCAAAGTAGTGGCTGAAGGATTCCTTCGCTCACTGTTTTGTGTGAACCAGCCATCGATGATTGGTGTGCCTCCTTCCGACGTGGGGGCGCCGCTGTCGGTAGTCTGCGCCATGGAGGTGGTCACATGCGGGCAGTGGTGATTGGTGGCGGAACGATGGGGATCGGGATCACGCACCGAGTTGCTGCACATGGTGGGGTGGTGGAGCTCGTCGACGTTGATCTCGCAACGGCTGAGGCCGCGCGCGACCGGGTTGGGGCGTCACTCGATGCAGCAGAGGAGAGGGGGAAGATCCCGAGTGCGTCTGAGGCCAAGGCCCGGATAACGGCGGTCGCTTCCCTGGGGGAGGCAACCCATCGGCCTGATGTGGTGATCGAAGCCGTGATCGAGGACATGGAGCTGAAGCGAACGATTCTCCAGAGCGCCGAACAGCTCGCTCCGAAACTCCTTGGGTCCAACACCTCGAGTCTCTCGATCGACTCGCTTGCTGAAGGGCTGGCACAGCCAAGCCGGTTCGTCGGTCTGCACTTTTTCAACCCGGTGTGGGCGATCCCGCTCATCGAGGTCATCAGGGGGAGGATGACCAGCAAGGAGACCCTTGCGCTCGTCACCGACCTCGTTGCATTCCTTGGCATGGAACAGGCGGTCATCAACGACGCTCCCGGGTTTGCGACGTCCCGCCTCGGCGTTCTTGTCGGCCTTGAAGCGATTCGCATGGTCGAACAGGGGGTGGCGAGCGCGCCGGACATCGACCGCGCCATGTCCCTTGGGTACCGCCACCCCATGGGACCGCTCATGCTCGGTGATCTGGTCGGCCTTGACGTGCGGCTCAACATCGCCAAGCATCTCGCAACGGTCTACGGAGACCGGTTTGAACCACCAGAGCTGCTCATCACGATGGTCAACGAAGGCAGACTCGGCAAGAAGTCGGGGTTGGGGTTCTACGACTGGTCGAGTGGCTCAGCCAAGCCCATCGAGGAAACCTGAGACAATCGCACTGACGGCACGGGGTTGTTCCCCGACGAGGTTGTGTCCTGCCCCATGAATGACCTGGTGCTCGGCCGCCCCACCGATCGCGGCGGCCAGTTCTGCACCGATCGCCGTGTAGCGCGGATCCCGCTCCCCGGTGAGGATCAGCACTGGCATCTCCAGCGTGGCAAGGCGCGACCACACGGGGTCGAGCGCCCCTTGGCCATACCCGTCAAGAGCTGATGCCAGACCGTCCGCCGTATTGGCGAGGCGCCGGGCCCGGTCGGCGACCCGTTCCTCCACCGGCAACGCAGCGGTGTCCGTGAGTCCGCTGCTCGTCCACTGATCGATGAATGCTTCGATCCCCATCGCCCTGATCCGCTCACCCAACTCGGCGTCGCTGTCACGACGACGCGCTCGTTCGTCCGGGTCCTCGATGCCAGCGGTCCCCGATATGACGATGAGAGCCGACGGTCGTTGCGGTGTCGTGGTGGCGACTGAGAGCGCAAGACGTGCCCCTTGGGAGTACCCAAGCAGTGGCGTCGGGCTGGCGAACGACGCAAGGAGGTCAGCGATCGCTGACACGGTTGCGCCTGCGTCGGTGGGTTCTGCCGCTGACCCACCGTGGCCGGGGAGATCGGGCGCGATGATGGTTCTCCCCGGGATGCGGAGGGAGGAGAACTGTGCCCCGGTGTGGGAGAAGCCGTGGAGTGCCACCATCGGTGTGCCCTCGCCGAAGCGTTCCACGGCGAGCACCGTGTCAGCCCTCGTTGATCGTGACTTCGGCAGTGAGAATCCGGTAGGCGACGGCAGCAACCGCCGCAACGACAACAAGGGCAAGGATGCGCTTCATGTCGCAAGCTTACCGTGCTCACCCGAGAGTTCTTATGCTGTCCCTTCCAGGGAGGAACCCGTGTCTGAACATGAACCCGACGCCAAGAACCAACTGAAGAGCCAGCGAAAGCCCGATCTCGCAACGGCGATCGTCCCCGTTGCCGACATCCGCTTTGGTGATGGTTCGTTCCCAGTGCTTGCCGGACCAGGTGCGGTGGAGTCCGAGTCCCAGATCATGGCGGTCGCGGATGGTGTGCGCGAAGCGGGCGGGCTCATGCTTCGGTCGGCAACGTTTCTTCCGCCAGAACTCGCCGGCGAGTTCACCCCCTTGGGGACCGAAGCTCTCTGGCTGCTCGAACGCGCCAGCAGAACAACTGGTCTTGCGACCTCCACGTTTGTCTTTGAACCCGACCAAGCGGGTGTCGTTGCAGAACACGTTGATCTCATCGAGGTGGGCCCTTCACGGATGACCCGGTCCGATGTGCTCACCGCGGTGGGGGAGACGGGG
>CAZULI010000205.1:0-3276 GCA_964621095.1 uncultured Acidimicrobiaceae bacterium
ATCCTCAACCGTCTCCGAGTACTGGGCCGCTGCAGCGTCAAGATCTGCGTGAGACCACGGTCCAAATGACGCTCCGTGCCCTCCCTTGGCAAGAAACGCAACCAGCTCCTCGACGGTGAAACGACCCGCGGTCACCTCACGTCCCACGACCAGGCCACCAAGCCGCTTCCCGTTCGCTTCGATGGCCATCAACCGCGCCACATCGTCAAGGTTGCGAACCCCTCCTGCAGCGATCACCGGTTCGTCCACCATCCTGACCGCCATCTCGAGCACATCGAAGTATGGGGGCTCCTGGAGAGCGTCGCGACCAACCTCGGTGATCATGAATCCGGCGGCACCGCCACTCGAGAGATTGATGAGGGTCTCTTCGAGGTACTCACCGGTCTCCTCGGTCCAGCCGTGGATGAGGATCTCCGTGTCCGGCTTGACGTCAAGGGACACCATGATGCGGTGCGGGTGTTGCCGGTTCAACTCCCAGAACGCCACCTGGTCAACAATGGCAAGGGTTCCGATCACCGCCCGCCATGCACCCATCCCGAGGATGCGTTGCACCTCACGTTCAGAGCGGATGCCCCCACCAACCTGAACCGGGATGTCCACCGCTTTGATGATGTCCTCGATGAGGTCACGGTTCTTGTAGTCACCGTACGCTGCAGCGTTGAGGTCCGCGATGTGCAGACGATCTGCCCCTTTGGACACCCAACCCTTGGCACGATTGACGGGGTCGTCATCAAGGGGGATCGCCTCGGCGATGTCTCCGTGTGGGAGACGGACCGCCATACCGTCGAGAATGTTGACACGTGCGTATAGATCCATCGGAGGAGCTTACCCGTTCGGATCACAGGGTCATAATCCGGGGGGTGGATCCCGGCTGTCGCCGCGCGACGACGGCGCGTTAGCGGTATCTCCAGATGATCCGGCCCATCGTTGGGTCGTAGGCCGAGACATCAACTTCGACGGAGTCACCCGGAATGATGCGGATCATGCGTCCCTTGCGCATCTTTCCTGATGCGCGGGCCGTCACTTCATGGCCTGTTTCAAGTTTCACACGGAAGGTCGCGTTGGGGAGTGTCTCCACGACAACGCCTTTCGCCCTGAAATAATCGTCCTTGCCTGCGATGAGGTTCTCCAATCGTTCGGTCAGTTCACATACGATGCCTGTCTGTGAACACATGACCGTGTCCACAAGGAGCGTACCGCTTCACCAAGCCTTGTGGCACCGACGATATTCCCCATGGGTGATCCTGGCGTCGGACCCACCAGCCGAGCGATGGGTCGGTTCGGGGACCCGTATCACCATGGCACCACCCCCACTAACGTCGGAGTCCTCCTCTGTCAACCAACAGCGACGCACCGCCCCATGAACCTCAACGCATTCAACCCACGAGAACGCATCGCGACGGCGACCTCTGACTTGTTCAGCCACGTGGAGTATCCGCTGGCTCACTCCCTTGATCATCGGGGTGATCCCGGGCTCTTCGGGCCCGGATCCCCGACGTGGAGGGTCATCGGGGACGTCTCGGCGATGATCGGCGGGGTTCGGGCGCTGCTCATCCAGTCCGCACATCCCGAGGTCGTGGCTGGGGTTGCCGACCACTCGACGTACCGGCAGGACCCCCTTGGGCGACTCTCGCGAACCACCGCGTATGTGACGGCGACGGCGTACGGAGCAATGCCAGAGGTCGAAGCTGCGCTCGGTGTGGTCCGGGTCGCCCATCGACCGGTCACCGGTGTTTCTGAGCGTGGCATCCCGTACTCAGCCGTCGATCCCGATCACGCCTCCTGGGTCCACAACGTGCTCGTGGACTCGTTTCTCACGTCCTACCAGGTCTTCGCACGGTCCCCCATCAACGATGCTGCTGCGGACGAGTTCGTGAAAGAACAGACCGCGCTTGGGCATCTGCTTCGGGCAACCGACACTCCATCAACCCATGCCGATCTCACACGGTGGGTGAACGAGCACCCACAGATCGCCCCGACTCGGGCCATGGCTGATGTCGTTGCGTTTCTCTCGGACCCCCCGCTTCCCAGGGCAGCCCGTCTTGGGTACGGCAGGCTGTTCAAAGCTGCCGTTGCGACGATCCCCGATCGGATCCGTACGGTGCTCGGTATCTCGGCAGGCGCAAGTGCCATCCCCGCTGGGCGCCGGATCATGTCGGGGCTGCGGTGGTCCCTTGGAGCATCACCGTCCTGGCTGCTGGCGCTTGACCGGATGAACGCCTCGGCTCCACCTGACATCACGTTCCGGGGGGCACCCCCCATCGACGGGGGCGAGGACGTGTTCTCCCGGTGGCAACGCCAGAGGGGTTAAACGCCTGAGCCACGCAGCGCCTCTTTGAACTTGACGCGGCCGCCGGTACGCAGGACTGCGCCCCGGTAGACACGGGCTGACAGAGCCACGATGACCACCAGCAACACCGCAATGAGTCCGATGGCCAACGCAACCTCCCACCAGGCGGCGTCGCCTTGGGCGATCCGCACCGGCATGACGACCGGTGCCCACAGCGGGACCATCGACGCGACGCGAACCCACGTGCTGATGTACCCCGTGGAGATGGTCGCGATCATGTATCCGGGCATGAGCAGCATCACCGGGACAATCGCCACACTCTGGAGATCCTCGAGTCGTGACACGGTTGCGCCCGTCATCGCGTAGATGAAGCTGAACATCAGGTAACCGAGGATGAACCAGAAGATGAGTGAGATGAGGCCCGGGATGCCGACGACGGAGAGGTCGAGGCCATCCATCACATCAGATCCGACATACGTGAGGGCACCAATGGCGGCAAGGACGATCGCACCGACTTGGATGAGACCCAACGTTCCGATGCCGAGGACCTTGCCGACAAGGATCGAGGTCGAGTCGATTCGTGACAGCACGACCTCTACGACCCGGTTCTGTTTCTCCTCAACGATCCCGAACGCCACGAACTGGCCGAACATCATGATGGTGACGAACAGGAGGATCGCACCAAAGAACGCGAACCCCGTGCGAACGCCGGCATCGAGATCCTGGGCGTCGGTTTCGACATGCTGGAGCGGTACGGGTTGGAGAATCGTGGCGAGTTCCGCCTCCGACAAGCCGAGTTCAAGGCCGGCCGCACGTTGCCCTGCCATGGTGACCGCGGTGGAAAGGATGATGGTTGCGTTCGTCGACGCCCCGTTCGCCGTCACGACGGTGGAACCGTCCCTGAGCAGGACTTCCACCGCGCCGTCGGCGGCGGCGGCGTCGGCATCTTCGGCCGTGGAAAACGATGTGACATCAACGGGTTGGGC
>CAZULI010000206.1:0-3189 GCA_964621095.1 uncultured Acidimicrobiaceae bacterium
AAAGCACCCGAGCGTACTCATTGATGACGGACTGGTGCATCATGATCTTCGCCATGTTGCCGCCGACCTTGATCTTCCCGGTCATGAACGCCATCTGCACATTCAACTCCCCCTTGGAGATGGCTTTGGACGTCTCAAAATCGCTGGTGACCGTCACGTCGGCCGCGTCGCTGGCACCTTTGTTCGTGTCGATCTCGCCGTCCTTGATCGAGAGGTAGTACGAGACGTCGCCCTCCGGGGTACCCGTGACGTCAAACTGGGCGACGAGGTTGACCCCCGTGATGGCGTTCTTGAAGCCCGGATCGGCTGAGAGAGCGGCTCTGGCTGCTGCGAAGTGGTCGTCGCTGAGAAATCTTGCCACGGAGAGTCCTTTCGGATGCATCGGATTGCCACGGAGTGTACCGAGGACGACGCGTCGATCTCCAGGGAACGGGAGCTGTGACCGGAACGAGTCCTGCTACTGGCCCGTCTTTGCCAAGTTCTTGAACTGCGCTTTGACGTAGTCGCGGTTCATCCACGCAATGACGTTGATGGAGATGTTCTTCGGGCAGGCGGCCTCGCACTCGCCGAGACTCGTGCAGGAGCCGAAGTACTCCTCCATGGTCTCGACCATCGCAACCGCCCGGGTCCAACGCTCGGGTTGGCCCTGGGGGAGGAGGTTGAGATGCTGCATCTTTGCTGCCGTGAACAGACTCGCGGCGCTGTTGGGACACGCTGCAACGCAGGCGGCACATCCAATGCACGCCGCAGCGTCCATGGATGCTTCTTCAGCCTTCTTCGGCACCGGAATCATGTTTGCGTCAGGTGCAGCGCCCGTGTTGATTGAGATGTAGCCACCGGCTTGGATGATGCGATCAAGGGGGGAGCGGTCGACCACGAGATCCTTGATGACCGGCAGCGATGAGGCCCGCCACGGTTCGACGGTGATGGTGTCGCCATTCTTGAACTTGCGCATGTGGAGCTGGCAGGTCGCTGTCCCGGACTGGGGCCCGTGGGGGCTCCCGTCGATCATGACGCCACACATCCCGCAGATGCCCTCACGGCAGTCGTGGTCGAACGCGATCGGTTCCTCACCCTGGTTGTTCAGATCCTCGTTGAGGAGATCGAGCATCTCGAGAAACGACGCTTCCTCGCTGACCTCACGCACGACGTACGTCGCAAACTCCCCTGGAACGTCAGGGCCTGCCTGTCGCCAAATCTTGAGTGCGAGATCCATTACTTGTAGCTCCTCTGTGACAGCTTGACATACTCGAATACCAAGGGCTCCGTGTGTCGTACCTGAGGTGAGTCGTCGCCAGTCCACTCCCACGCCGATACGAACGCAAAGTTCTCGTCGTCGCGAAGCGCCTCACCGTCCTCTGTTTGATGCTCGACACGGAAGTGTCCGCCACAGGACTCCTCACGATCGAGGGCGTCCCGGCACATCAGTTCGGCCAACTCGAGGAAGTCGGCGACTCGTCCTGCACGTTCGAGCGACTGGTTGAGGTTGTCCGATGTCCCGAGCACCTTGAGGTCGGACCAGAACTCGTTCCGAATCTCCTGGATCTTTGTGATCGCCGTCTCAAGGCCTTCCCGGGATCGTGCAAGACCGCAGTACTCAATCATGACCTTGCCGAGTTCACGGTGGAAATGATCGACCGATCGGGTACCACCGATGGCGAGGAACCGTTCCGTACGCTCGCTCACGACCTGCTCGGCGTTGGTGAAGACCTCATCGTCGGTGGACACCGGCTCCGTGTTGAGATACCCGGAGAGGTACTGCCCGATCGTGTACGGCAGAACGAAGTACCCATCAGCGAGACCTTGCATGAGCGCGGACGCACCGAGGCGGTTCGCCCCGTGATCGGAGAAGTTCGCCTCCCCGATTGCGTACAGCCCCGGTACCGATGTCATGAGGTTGTAGTCCACCCACAACCCACCCATCGTGTAGTGCGGTGCGGGGTAGATCCGCATGGGGACCTCGTACGGGTTCTCATCGGTGATGCGTTCGTACATCTCGAACAGGTTTGAGTACCGCTCCTCGATCTTGTGCTTTCCGAGCCGCTCGATGGCGGAATGGAAGTCGAGGTACACCCCGTTCTTGAGAGGTCCGACGCCGCGGTTCTCGTCGATCATGCGCATCGCTGCCCGGGAGGCGACATCGCGGGGAACCAGATTGCCGAACGCCGGATACTGCCGTTCGAGGTAGTAGTCCCGTTCCTCCATGGGGATGTCGTTTGGCGCCCTGGTGTCGTCAGGATCGATCGGCACCCAGATGCGACCATCGTTGCGCAAGGATTCCGACATCAGGGTCAGCTTGGACTGGAACTCGTCTGAGGCCGGGATGCATGTTGGGTGAATCTGTGTGTAGCAGGGGTTTGCAAAGTACGCACCCTTGCGGTGCGCTCGCCAGATCGCCGTTGCGTTGCACGCCATGGCGTTGGTGGAGAGGAAGAACACGTTTGCGTACCCGCCGGTGGCGAGCACGACCGCGTGGGCGCTGTGCGAGCTGATCTCCCCCGTGACGAGATCCCTGATCACGACCCCAACGGCTCTGCCGTCCTTCATGACGACTTCGAGCATCTCGGAGCGGTTGTGGAACTCAACGGACCCGGCATCAATCTGACGCGACAGCGCTTGGTAGGCACCGAGAAGGAGCTGTTGGCCAGTCTGCCCCCTGGCGTAGAACGTACGTGAGACCTGTGCGCCGCCGAAGGACCGGTTGTCGAGCAGACCCCCGTACTCACGGGCGAACGGCACACCCTGGGCGGTGGCTTGGTCGATGATCGCGTTCGAGACCTGCGCGAGGCGGTAGACGTTTGACTCGCGTGAGCGGTAGTCGCCGCCCTTGACCGTGTCATAGAAGAGGCGCTGGACGGAGTCGCCGTCGTTGGTGTAGTTCTTCGCAGCGTTGATCCCGCCCTGAGCGGCGATCGAGTGGGCACGTCTCGCCGAGTCGTGGTAGGTGAAGACCTTCACGTTGTAGCCGAGCTCCCCAAGGGTTGCAGCGGCCGACGCACCGGCGAGGCCGGTCCCGATGACGATGATCTTGTACTTCCGCTTGTTGGCGGGGTTCACGAGTTTCGTGTCGAACTTGTGATTGTCCCAGCGATTCTCGATTGGTCCGGTTGGTTCACCCGAGGACAGCACCGAGGGTCCTTGTTCGTTGTCCATATTCATCCTTCCGATCAAACCCAGCCAGCCAGGATG
>CAZULI010000207.1:0-3178 GCA_964621095.1 uncultured Acidimicrobiaceae bacterium
GGGCCCACCATCGCAGTCGCCAACCCCCCTACTCCTCGCTCCGCTCATCACGTCCCCCCGCAAACGGGAGGACGGAACCAGCACACCGTCCCCGTTTCACCGTCCCCCCGTTCCACGGGGGGACGCGGAGCGCAAGCGACGCAGGGGGGCCCACCATCGCAGTCGCCAACCCCCCTACTCCTCGCTCCGCTCATCACGTCCCCCCGCAAACGGGAGGACGGAACCAGCACACCGTCCCCGTTTCACCGTCCCCCCGTTCCACGGGGGGACGCGGAGCGCAAGCGACGCAGGGGGGCCCACCATCGCAGTCGCCAACCCCCCTACTCCTCGCTCCGCTCATCACGTCCGCCCGCAAACGGGAGGACGGAACCAGCACACCGTCCCCCCGTTCCACGGGGGGACGCGGAGCGCAAGCGACGCAGGGGGCCCACCATCGCGGTCGCCAGCCCCCCCCTACTCCTCGCTCCGCTCATCACGTCCCCCCGCAAGCGGTAGAACGGAACCAAGACCCTTTCCCCTGCTTCCCGGGGGACGGGTTTACTGACGCTCTCTCCGCACAGCTGCGACGAGTTGCTCCACAGCTCTCGACAGGGAGACCGCTGCCTCCGGTGTGGTGCCAGCCTCAAGGACTCGCCGCACGAGTGCCGTTCCCACGATGACGCCGTCCCCTACCCGCGCCGCTTTGGCTGCCTGATCCGGGGTTGAGATACCGACCCCGAACACGATCGGGACATCGCACCGCTCACGGATGCGTGCTACGAGGTCCCCGGTATTGGCCGAAGCCTCCTCCCGCTCCCCCGTGACCCCGACCTCGGCAACGGCGTACACGAACGCCGGACCACGCTCCACCACGGTCGCCAAACGATCCGCGGCGGTGGTGGGGGCAGCAAACAGGGCGAGACCGAGGTCGTGCTGTGCCGCTTCGGCGAGGAACGGCCCGGCCTCCTCCACGGGGAGATCAGCAAGGATCACACCACAGGCCGGGATACGCACCGGGATACGAGGCGAGTCCACCCACGGCGTAGAACTTTCCATCTATGCCAAGCTCGTGCCTGACGAGTACGACCGAATAGCACGGCCGATTCACGATGCCGACTGGGACCTCCTGACCTGGTCGCGACTGCGGGCTATCGTCAATCCACCTGCTCGATAACGGTGACAGGCGGACGAAGCAGCAACTCCCAGAACGGCTCGACCCGAGGAACGCCGAACTCATGCATGTTGTTCGGCGCACCACTCCAGTAGCGGTGTGCCCGATAGGACAGCATGAGGATCGATAATCCATGTGTGAGCAGGGTCATATCGACGCGGTGGCCAGCGTGGGGCGTCGCCACTTTCCAGATCGGTGCCCCCGTCCCACTCCAATCAGGAGAATCTCGGAAACGCTTCGCTTCATCCAGCGTCGCACAGGCAAAGACCGATTGGAATCGAGACGGAACTTCTGGGAAACAAGCTCTCCGCACGTACTCGTAGATCAACTCGATGTTGGGTTCGATAGCTTGCGATTGACTGTGGCTTCCGAGGAAGTAGAAGTCGCCGTGCCGGGTCACGCCATCGGGGAATAGCCCGTCCACGTGCCCTTGAAGGGTAGGCGGGTCCATATCCGTGTGTTTCGTCAAATCTAGTGTCGCGCCTTCGGACAAGGCTTGCGCGCGATCAACGAGAAACGCTTCAGTCATGGCCATAGGCTACTCCGGCACCGCCGACGCGCACTCCACGCCACGAGCGGGGATGGACGATCTGGCCAACGGACATGGCCCGCAGCGCGTCGCTTCCTCGACGTAGAATTCTTCTACATGACCGATGATCTCGTCCCCGACGGCTATCCCGATCTACTCGCGAGCTTGAAGCGCCAGATCGGCGCAGCGCGCGTACGCGCCGCACTCGCGGTAAACCGTGAGCTGGTCGAACTTTACTGGCACATCGGGAGAGAAATCCTCGCTCGCCAAGACGCCGAGGGCTGGGGCACAAAGGTCATTGCGCGACTGTCACGCGACTTGCGCTTGGCGTTCCCAGACATGCGAGGCTTATCACCCAGAAACCTGCGATATGCACGGACATTCGCGAGCGCCTACAGGTCAGGCCCAATTGGGCAACAGCCCGTTGCCCAAATTCCGTGGGGCCACAACATCGACCTGCTCGACAAGCTCACCGACCACGACACCCGCCTCTGGTACGCCACGCAAACCATCGAAAACGGATGGTCACGCAACGTGCTGGCCATGCAAATCAAGAGCCGCCTGCACGAGCGGCAGGGCAAAGCCATCACGAACTTCAAGCAGACGCTCCCCAAGCCGCAGTCCGACCTCGCGCGGGAACTCGTGAAGAGCGAGTACAACTTCGACTTCCTCGGCGTCGGCACGGAGGCGCTCGAACGCGAAATTGAGAAAGGACTCGTCGATCACGTCGTACGGTTTCTGCTGGAACTCGGTACTGGGTTCTCGTTCATCGGCACCCAGCGCCACCTCGAAGTCGGCGGAGAGGATTTCTACCTCGACCTACTCTTCTACCACGTTCACCTGCACTGCTACGTCATCGTCGAACTGAAGGCGGGACCGTTCAAGCCCGAGTACGCGGGAAAACTGAACTTCTACCTCTCCGCCACAGACGACCTCATCCGTGATCCCGAGCGAGACGAACCGACCATTGGCATCCTGCTCTGCCGCGACCGCAACAAGGTTGTCGCCGAATACGCGCTACGCGACATCAAGAAACCACTCGGCGTCTCCACCTACCTCACCGAAGAACTCCCTGCGATGCTCGCCGCGAGCCTACCGACCACCGACGAGTTGGAAGCCGGACTCGCCGACGACGACTGACCCGACAAGGTACAGTCGTCGTTACTCACCAGCGCAGCCTTCAAAAAGGTTTGGGGTCTTCCAACTGACCGCACCACCGGCCCCCGATCGTCGCTCATCGACCGTTAGCCGGACGCCTGCAACGCCGGAATTTCCCCATTTTCCAGCGATTTGCAAGCTCGTGGGGGTTCAAATCCCCCTCCTGGTACGCGTAGCAGAAGTCAGAACTCAGAGCCCCCCTGCTCCTCGGCAGCCTCGTGGCGTCCCCCCGCAAGCGGGAGGACGGAACCAGAACACCGTCCCCCTTTCACCGTCCCCCCGGGAAACGGGGGGACGCGGAGCGCAAGCGACGCAGGGGGGCCCACCATCGCAGTCGCCAA
>CAZULI010000208.1:0-3141 GCA_964621095.1 uncultured Acidimicrobiaceae bacterium
ACGGCCGTTCCCCCGAGGAGGAACCCGAGACCGGCCCCAATCGGGACCACGACGACACCGGTGAGCACCCCGGCTCGCGCCAACCGAGCGTTGGCGCTGATCAACTCGTCGGCGTTGCGTACCACCACCGGCAACACGCTGGCTCGCGAGATGCCATGGAACCGGGACAGCACCAAGGAGAGGAACGCAAACGGGAACAGCCAGAACGACTCGATCGTGAACGCCAACCCAACACAGACGCCGATACGACCGATCGCCGAAACGGCGAGACCAGCCCGGTACGACCCTGGGGACCGATCGTAGACATGGCCGAGAAACGGCCCGATGACGGCGAACGGGGCAAGGGTGATCAGGAGGTAGAGCGCAACATTCGAGCGTGCTTCGGTACTTGGTACCGAGAAGAAGAGCGATCCTGCGAGAGCCACAGCCACAAGCGCATCACCAGCCACGGACGCCGCATGGGTCTCAGCAAGCCTTCCGTACCCCTGGCCCCACCCACGGAACACCGAGGTGAACGCTGCACCGAAGATCCGTGCCAGCCCTTGGCGTTTTGTCTCGGACCACACGACAACTCCTCGATCCGAGTCACCGTCGTATCTCCTGGCCATGAGCGCAGGCTAGGGCATCTCCCCAAGGGCCGACGACTTTCGCGTCGCTCCCATCGACTCGCGAAGCGTCCCTCCACAAGCCGCGAGGCCGTGGGCGCAGATGGGGATCCGGATACCTCAGAGCGAGGAGACCGGGCGCGACCTTGCCAACCGGTAGGCTGTACCCATGAAATACGCTGTCATCGGGGCTGGGTCGTGGGGGACGACCGTCGGGACGCTGCTGTCGGACACCGTGGAAACGGTCATCTGGTCACGGAACCCTGACGTTGCCAGTGACATCAACGACAACCACCGCAACACGGCGTACCTCGATGGGTTCGATCTCCCCGACTCCCTCACCTCGACCACCAACATCGAGGACGCGATCCGGGGCACCGATGTCATCGTGATGGGAGTTCCCTCCCACGGCTACCGATCCGTTCTTGAACAGTGTGCGCAGCACATCAAACCGGCGACCCCGATCCTCTCCCTTTCAAAGGGGATCGAACGCGAGACACTCATGCGGATGACCGAGGTCACCCTCGATGTCCTGCCAAACCATGATCCAAACCGCGTGGGAGTCCTCACCGGGCCAAACCTTGCCAGAGAGATCATGGACGGCCAGCCCGCGGCGACGGTGATCGCGATCAGGGACGGCAACACCGCAACCGAGCTCCAGCGGGTGTTCATGGGGAGGACGCTGCGGGTCTACACGAACCCCGACGTCGTTGGTTCAGAGATCGCCGGTGCTGTCAAGAACGTCATGGCGATCGCGTCCGGCATGGCGGTTGGCAAAGGGTTTGGCGACAACACGCGCGCCACCCTCATCACCCGGGCGCTCGTGGAGATGACCCGCCTGGGGGTTGCCATGGGAGGGGACGCCCGCACGTTCCCTGGTCTCGCGGGGCTCGGTGATCTCATCGCCACCTGCAACTCGTCACAGTCACGCAACCACCGGGTCGGGTTCGAACTCGGTCAGGGTCGATCACTTGACGAGATCACCGGTGAGATGAACATGGTGGCCGAGGGGGTCAAGTCAACAAGTGGGGTTCTCCAGCTCGCCGACCGCCACAACGTGGACATGCCGATCGCTCGCCAGGTCGGTCGTGTCCTGTATGAGGGACTCGATACGAGCATCGCGCTCACCGAGTTGATGACCCGGGCACCCAAGAGCGAGTTCAAGGGCTGAGGATCACCCCGCTGGCGGCGTTGCGCTCCCCGCCCGTTCGCGGACTGCCTCCGCCGCCCCGCGTACCCAACATGCGGCGAAGTGATCATTCACAAGACCCATTGCCTGCATGAAGGCGTACATCGTGGTTGGCCCAACGAACTTCCAACCACGATGTTTGAGATCCTTCGACAGTGCCGTTGACACCTCCGTGACGGCAGGGATCCGGGTGGGGGGTGGTCCGGGGGTCGGCTCCCAACTCCAGAAGTACGCGGCAAGGGTTCCGAACTCACGCTGGAGCTCAATGGCCCGTCCGGCGTTGTTGATCGTGGCCTCGATCTTGGCGCGGTGCCGAATGATGCCGGGGTTGGCGAGGAGCCGCACCACATCAGCCTCACCGTATCGGGCCACACGCTCGGGATCGAACCCATCGAACGCCGCCCGGAAGTTCTCGCGCTTCCTCAGAATGGTGAGCCAACTCAGTCCGGCCTGGAACCCTTCAAGACAGACCTTCTCGAAGAGCCGGACGTCGTTGCCCTGGGGGAACCCCCACTCGGTGTCGTGATACGCCTCATAGTCAGGGTCGCCGACCGCCCACCAACACCGCATCCTCCCATCAGATCCTGCGACGACCTCCATCACGAGCCGTCGGTGGCGGCCTGTTGTGCTGCTTTGGAGTGGGTGAGGATGACCCGCATGACGTCTTCGATGTAATCGGGATCAAGGCCGATCGCCGTTGCATCGCTCCGAGCCTCCGCAATCAGCTCCACCTCCCGATCGGGTGACTCCATCGGCATCCCCTTGGACGCCTTGATGCGACCGATGCTCACCGAGCTCGCCAGTCGTCTGGCGATGAGTTTGAGGAGCTCCCGGTCGATCCGGTCGATATCGTCGCGCAGGGACGGAATCCCGAGTTGCTCCATCACCACCTCGAACGCCGCCATGTCGAGATGGCCACCGGCCCGGAACCGTGCCGATCCCGGGTCCGGATGAACGGCAACCATGAGTCCGTCAGCCCCGGCGATTCTCGCTGCCAGGGCGAGGGGGGCGATGAGATCGAGGGATCCGACAAGGGGTGCCGGATTGACGACGACGGGGAAGTCCGACATCTGTTGGACAACGGCAACCGCCGAGATGTCAAGCGTCCCAGACGTTCTCGGATCGTGACCCTGGGAGCCCCGTTCGCAGAGGATCACCCCGGCAACGCCGGCGTCCATCACGGTCTCGGCGGCCCGGAGCCAGTCATCAACGGTGGCGTCCTCCCCTCGGTGGACGACGACCGGCAACCCCGTCTCGAGCGACACCCCCTGGTCCGCCGGATCGAGAACCAGCGCAGGCCGGGCCGGCCGCGCCACATCGCGGCGTTGTCCTGGAAGCGGGCGAAGG
>CAZULI010000209.1:0-3096 GCA_964621095.1 uncultured Acidimicrobiaceae bacterium
GATTCCTCCGTCACTTGCAGGGGCAAAGTGGCGAGGCGATGAACTCCACATTGCAGCCCACGACTGGAATCGCTCCGTGACCGACATTGCACTCGCCGCTCAGGGAGCACGCAACCATGCCATGCGACCCCCAGCGTCAGCCACCCCCTCCCAGCCGTTTGAGCCGTCGATGATGTGGGAGACCAAGGTCGATGTCACGACGGAGCAGGCAGCCGTTCCCGATGGCGCCCCGGAGGGTGTCTCGGGCGAGGAGAACGAAGAGGTCGTATGAAGATCGGTGCCCACGTCAGTTCGAAGAACCCGCTCGCTGCTGCCGCTGAACGTGACGCCGAAGCGGTGCAGATTTTTCTCTCAAGCCCCCAAACATGGAAATCACCCGTTCCGAGAGAGGACGCAGCCCAACTCAAGGCGTCCGACATCGAGTTCTACGTCCACAGCCCGTATCTGTTGAACCTGGCGTCCCCCAACAACCGGGTGCGGATACCGTCCCGCAAAGCCCTCGCCGAAACCGTTGCCGCGGCCGAGAGCATCGGTGCCCTCGGCGTGATCGTCCACGGTGGCAGTGTGGGTGAGGGGGAGGAGCTTGAGGTGGGGTTCGAACGGTGGCGCAAGGCCCTTGAGTCGTTTGAGGTCACGGTGCCGATCCTCGTGGAGAACACGGCGGGCCGTGGCAACTCGCTGATGCAGGATCTCAACAACTACGGACCGCTCTGGGACGCCATCGGCGATCTCAAGGTGGGGGTCTGCCTTGACACCTGCCACACCTGGGCTGCCGGTCAGGACATGGAGAACGCCGTTGCCATCATCACCGGGTACACCGGTGGGCTCGCCCTCGTGCATGCAAACGATTCACGGGACGAGTTCGGCTCGAACCGTGACCGCCACGCCAACTTCGGGAAAGGGATGATCCCCCCCGAGATGGTGCCACACATCATCAGACAGGCGAACACCACCGCCATCGTCGAGACCCCCGACGAGGATGACGGCCAGAAAGCCGACATCGCCTGGCTCCGGTCCCAACTGGCGTAACCGCCAACACCCCCTCCATCCGCGTACCCAGGGTATGAACCCACCGTGGCGGTGGGTTACAGCCCACAGAATGGAGCTGGCGCGGAGCCGGGACGGGAAACGCGGGCGCGCTAGGCGACGACGATGGTCTTTGCGTTGAGGAACTCGTGCATCCCGACGTGCGAGAGCTCCCTACCGTACCCCGAGCCCTTGATGCCACCGAAGGGGAGTCTCGGATCCGACGCAACGAACGCGTTGACGAACACAGAGCCGGCCTCAATCCGGTCTCGAGCTATCTGCTCCCCCCGTGCAACATCCCGAGTGAACACGGCAGCACCGAGACCAAACGGGGAGTCGTTTGCAACACTGATGGCCTCCTCCTCACTTGACACCGTGATGACGGTGGCGACCGGACCGAACGTCTCTTCGGAGTACACGGGCATGTGCGGCTTCACATCGGCAAGAACCGTCGGGTGATAGAACGCACCCGGCCCCGAGGGGAGTTCTCCTCCAAGGACAACTCGGGCACCAGCCTCGACGGAACGTTGCACCTGGTCGTGGAGTTCGTCTCGCAGATCGATCCGAGCCAACGGTCCGATCTGGGTCTCGTCGTCGGTGGGATCCCCCACCCGGTACGCCGACATGGCGGCAGCCAGTCGCGACGTGAACTCCTCAGCGATGGAGTCGTGGACAATGAACCGTTTTGCCGCAATACATGACTGGCCGCCGTTGATGAGGCGTGACGTGGCACACATCTCGATGGCAAGATCGAGATCAGCGTCCGCAAGAATCAGGTACGGATCGGCGCCCCCGAGTTCGAGCACGGTCTTTTTGAGATGCGACCCGGCTTGTCTGGCCACCGCACGCCCCGCGGCGTCCGAGCCCGTCAACGTGACAGCACGGATGAGCGGGTGACCAATGACCTCATCAACACCTGAGCTTGGTAGCACGAGCGTACGGAAGAGACCATCAGGAAACCCCGCGGCGACCACCATCTCATCGATGGCCAACCCGCACCCGGTGACGTTGGAGGCGTGTTTGAGGATGCCTCCATTGCCAGCCATGAGGGCAGGCGCAACAAACCGGATGACCTGCCAGAACGGGAAGTTCCACGGCATCACCGCCAGGATCACCCCGAGAGGCCGGTATGCGACATAACTTTGCGTGCGGCCGGTATCGATGTGATGGTCGGCAAGGATGGTCTCTGCCTCATCTGCGTAGTACCGGCACGCCCACGCGCACTTCCTGACCTCGCCGCGACCTTCCGAGACGGGTTTCCCCATCTCATGGGCCATCAACAAGGCGAGTTCGTCGGCTCGCGATTCGAGGACATCGGCGAGTCGGAGCATGTGCGTGCGACGCGTCGCAAGATCCGTGTTCATCCATTGTCGCTGGAGGTGGTCCGCGGTGGCGATGTGGTCTGCAACATCAGCGGTGGGCTCATAGCGGGCGATCACGTCGCCATTGGCGGGGTTGATGGAGATCATGGTTCGATACTAGTTGTCGCCACCTGAGGATCAATCAGGGACACCGACCGGTCCCCAACAGGATGGATGGGGTGATTGTTCGGTCCGTACCGGTCGGCAAAGGCGTCGAGTGCGTCGGTGCCAACTGATTGCACCGCCTCATGCACCACCCACTGGACTCCCTTGGTCAGTGGTGGTGTCGTCCGGGTGCCCTTGTAGAGGAACCGTCGCGACCCATGGGGGAGAACGCTGCTGATCCGGAATGGTTCGTCGAGGGGATCAGTCGTCCCAGGGGAGGTGATCAGGACATCGACCGGGTGGGTTCCGGCTGCCCGATTGAACAGGATGGCGACCACCGAGATCGCCCCGACGGTGTCCTGGTGGACGAGATGCAGCTCGAGGTCTGCCCGGACACCACGGATCGTGTGCTCGCTGGGGGTGTGGCAATGGGTGTCGAAAAGCGAGAACGGATGACCATCGATCGTGACACTCCCACCCGGTTGGAGATCAGCGCTGAGGGTGTTTCCCACATCCACGAGCGTCACCCGGCTCAGATCGTGATACCTCACGACCACCTCGGGGGCCCATTGGGGTCCCGTGACGTCGAGGTGGATGGGGGAAC
>CAZULI010000210.1:0-3049 GCA_964621095.1 uncultured Acidimicrobiaceae bacterium
GAGAAGCGTGCGAGCCGTTGTGGTCTTGCCACACCCCGACTCCCCCACAAGCCCGAGGGACTCCCCCGGGTAGAGGTCGAAGGAGACGTCGTCAACAGCCTGGACGACGCCGATCGTCTTTTTGAAGATGATGCCCTTGGTGATGTTGAAATACTTCTTGAGGTTCCGAACCTTGAGGATCGGCTCACCCTTGGGCACGTCGGACCCCGGTGTGTCAGGTCGGACGTCAGACATGGATCTGGACGTCCTTCCAGCGGAAACACGCCGAGCGGTGGTGCTCGTTGACGGCCTCAAGCTCGGGAATCTCAACCCGGCAACCATCGATCACCCATTCACACCGTGGATTGAACGGGCACCCCTGGGGAATGTTCATGAGGTCAGGGGGTGATCCCTTGATGGGGGTCAACCGTTCAAGACGAACGTCGGGCCGTGCGATTGACGCCATAAGACCCAGCGTGTATGGGTGGGCCGCCTCGTGGAAGATCTCATCAATCTCGCCGGTCTCCATCCGACGCCCGGCGTACATCACCACGACCCGGTCGGCCACCTCGGCGACGACGGCGAGGTCGTGGGTGATGAGCACGAGTCCCATTCCGGTGTCCTTCTGGAGCTCACTCAGCAGATCCATGATCTGGGACTGGACCGTCACGTCAAGGGCCGTCGTCGGCTCATCGGCGATGATGACATCCGGATCGAGGGCCAACGCCATCGCGATCATCACGCGTTGGCGCATACCGCCCGAGAACTCGTGTGGGTAGGAGTTGACCCGCTCCTTCGCCGAAGGAATCTTGACCCGCTCCATCATCTCGATCGCCCGACGCTTGGCGTCCTTGCGTGACAGCCCTTGATGGATGCGGAACAGCTCGCCGATCTGCCACCCCACGGTGAACACGGGGTTCAGGGCGGTCAGCGCATCCTGGAACACCATTGCGATGCGGTTTCCACGCACCTCGGGTACTACGTGGTTGAGCGTGCCTGTCTTGGCGTCACGAGCAAGCAACTCGACGCCACGGAACTTGACACTCCCCTGGGTCACGTACCCGGGCGGGGTGTCGAGAATCCCCATGATGGCGTGGTGGCTCACACTCTTGCCGCTGCCGGACTCCCCCAGCACCGCCAGCGTCTCCCCGCGTGCCAACGTGTAGGCAAGCCCGTTGACCGCCTGGACGACGCCGTCCTCGATACGGAACTCCACGTGGAGGTTGTCGACCTCGAGCAACGGCGCCGTCGGGTCGAGCTGATGCTTGCCGAGCTTCAGGTCTGGGTCTGGGAGGACGTCTCGTGTTGTCACAGTCATCGCAGCTTCGGGTCGAGGGCGTCACGGAGGGCGTCCCCCATGAGGATGAACGAAAAGACGGTAACACTGAGGAAGATGCCTGGGTACAGCAACAGGTACGGCGCTGAGATGATCCGCTGTTGGGCGGTGCTGATCATGAGACCCCAGGAGATCGCAGGAAGCTGGAGCCCCACACCCAGGAAGGACAGGGAGGCTTCAGCAGCGATCACGACACCGATGTTGATGGCGGCAACGATGATGACGGGTGCCATGGCGTTGGGGAGAATGTGCCGGACGATGATCCGCGTGTTGCTCGCGCCCATGGCCCGGGCAGCGTCCACGTAGTCGTTGGTTTTCACGGCGAGCACGGCGGATCGCACCAGCCGCAACATGGTCGCCCATCCGAGAACGATCAGGACGATGCTGACGGTCAGGATGCCACGGGATCGCAGGACACCCAGGATCACGATGCCGCCGAGGATCGTTGGGATGACGAACCAGATGTCCGTGATTCTCCCGATGATCGAGTCGATCGCCCCGCCGTAGTACCCAGCGATCGAACCGCCAATGATCGCGATGAGTGTTGAGAACACGACCACGATGATGCCGATCGAGATCGAGACCCTGGTGCCGTAGATGGTGCGTGAGTAGTAGTCGCACCCCTGCAGATCGGTCCCGAACCAATGCTCGGAGCTCGGCCTCAGGAGGGAGTCAATGAGGTTGCATGCCCGTGGGTCATGGGTGGCGAACAAGCCGGGGAAGAGCGAGATGATGACCAGCACCACGATGAGGGCGGCCGAGATGATGAACATCGGCCGTCGTCGCAACTGGCGCCACGCATCCCCCCAGAGGGTGGCTTCGCGAGGGACGTCACCGAGGTCGGCCTGGACGTCGCTGTCGACGCGTTCGTCAGAAGACACGTCACTCATACCGAATCCTCGGGTCAAGGACGCCGTAGAGCACGTCAACGAGGAGGTTTGCGACCATGTAGACGATGACGAGGAACGTGGAGATGCCGATGACCACCGTTCCCTCCTGGGACCTCGCTGCGTCAAACACGGCCCTTCCGATGCCGGGGAGGTTGAAGATTGTCTCGGTGATGATGGCACCACCCATGAGCGCCCCGAGGTCGACCGCGAGATAGGTGGCGACCGGAATGAGCGAGTTGCGCAGGGTATGGATCCCGATCACCCTCGTGTTGCTGAGTCCTTTTGCCCG
Source organism: uncultured Acidimicrobiaceae bacterium (assembly GCA_964621095.1). Taxonomy (GTDB): domain Bacteria; phylum Actinomycetota; class Acidimicrobiia; order Spongiisociales; family UBA5794; genus UBA5794. The sequence continues at coordinate 2,495 of CAZULI010000210.1, forward strand.
TGCGGTGCGCACGTAGTCCGCCCGAAGGTTCTCAACGAGGCTGGTGCGTGCGAGGCGGGCGATGTACGCAAGGGAGACCGATGCCAGGACGATCGCGGGCAGGATCAGACTGTACGTCCCGTTCCGATACCCCGAGATGGGGAACCACCCCAGTTTTAACCCGAACACGATCTGAGCCATGAACCCCAGCACGAAGATCGGGATCGCAATGACGATCAGCGTGGAAACCAGGACGAGCGAGTCAAAGAATTTGCCTTTTCGGACCCCAGCGACCACCCCGGCGGTCAACCCGATGACGACCTCGAAGCAGAACGCGATCAGGGCAAGTTTGACGGTGACCGGCAGAGCCGTCTTCATGATGTCACTCACCGGGCGTCCCCGGAAGTCCGTACCGAAATCCCCCCGCATCACGTTGCCGATGTAGATCGCGTACTGCTCGTAGAACGGTCGATCAAGATGGTACCGCTCGCGGAGTGCCTCAACGACGGCTGGTTCGAGCGGTTTGTCCCCCGACAGGGCCCGGATGGGATCACCCGGCATGACAAAGACAAGGGC
>CAZULI010000211.1:0-3033 GCA_964621095.1 uncultured Acidimicrobiaceae bacterium
CATCGAGGCATGCTTCCGCGAGTACGTGCCGTTCACCGAAGGAAACTGAGACCGATACGACTTCTACGAGCATGACGGATCGGGAAGCGATGCAATCGGGTTCGCAATGACCTCATTGGGGAGTTCGGTCGGAGATGTCACGTAGGCCCTACCCCCCTGGGACCAGACAACGGACACCCGGCGAGATCCGCCTGAACCCCAAACACACTCCGTGGACGCGCCGATGACCACCGCCGACGCTGGAACAAAGTATGTCTCGACGCCGTGGATCGTCATGATCCCGTCGAGAGTCATCACCCCTGGCTCAACCGAAGCCTGAATGGTGCTCAAGATCGATGGCGGTACGGTCCCATCAGGAAGGAGCTCAATCTCGAGATTCCCGTTGATCGTTCGAAAGGCCGACGTCCCCCCTGGGACGTCAACTGGCTCATCGACCATGACGGAAGCGGCAACGATGGTTGAGCCAGACGACATGACGGGTTGACCCGCTGCTGGCACCGGTTGTCCCACCACGAGATTGACGTCGTCAACGACGAACTGATCAAACCCGACGTACAGAAGGGCACTCACGGGGAACACGGGTCCGGTACCGGTGCTTCCTGATCGCAAGACTCTCGGCCAACTGAACTCCACCAGGAATCGGTCAATCGCCGCTGAGAGCTGGGGTCCAACCCGGTCCAACGGCGGGGTGAGTTCGCCATCGATGAGGCCAAGGGAGTCCAGGAATGCTGCAAGCGAAACCACATCCCGTCCCGTATCCCCGAGACTGAGATCCCGCCAAAGAACGGTCTGCGGTCCGGCTGCAACCACCGTCGAGCCATTGACATCGAATACGGCGGTGCCGCTCGTCACGGTACTTCCGGTGATCACGTGGATCGAGGTGACCGTGCCCTGAGTCCCTTGCGCAAATACGTGAAGGGGGGGATCCCATGCAAGAGCCATACGAGCTGGCAACGTGGCGACGGGACGGTCCAGACCAATGGGTACAAACACGCTTGCGGCTGGATCATCACGTGGGGGCTCGTAGGGATCAACGCTGAGCAGGGTCACCACCGCCAGAACCGGAACCAGAATCAACAGAGCCACAAACGCTGCGACGACACGCACAGATTCCCTCCTCGGTCAACCTCACCCACTAACGCTGCGCCAGCACTTCAGCTGTTGCCTCAGCCACACACGCCAAGAAAACATCGGTGTGCTGAGAACTTCCGATCACCGCCTCACGACCACCTTCGATCCCTGCGTCCACCAGACACTGGTCAGTGATGCGATCGATGACAGCAGATTCGCTCTCCGTAGGACCCACGATTGATGCCCACGCAAACGCAACGGGTATGAACTGAGTCACCTCCTCGCACTCCGCCATGATCGATTGCATGACGTCCTCACTCATGCTGGCTGGGGGCCTGACGACAAACTCGTAGCCAGAGCCCCCCGGCACCTCAGCAAACTGCATCGACGCATCGATCCCCTCGCTCGCAAGACACGCCACGACATCGCTCGCAACAGACTCATACTCAACAAGATCGAGTCGGTTGTCCTCCAGTATCTCAGCCAACGGCGAGACGGTGATGTCGAAACCCATGTTGGGCACAAACGCTCGCAGATCACCAATCACCGGGTCCGTGGATTCCGTTGCTGGGTCCGTATTGCCACTGCAAGCGTTGATGGTGAGCGCAAGCGCCAACACGACTGTGATCCTGACGAGCATCGATACAACCCTCTTCGTTTCTCCATGGTGAAAGCACTGGACGGCCACCGTCCACACTCTTGTTTGTTTGAGGCCACCGATCGGTTCTGGCTACCTTCGGGACCGGCCAAATTGTGGTGTCTGGAAGGACGGCAGAGATGCTCGCCCACAACTACCGTCCACGGTGTGGACACCGCTACGGATGCTGAGATCATCGTTGCCTCACTCGACGATTCCGAGACGTTCTCGGTCATCTTCGAACGTCACCATGATGTCATCTTCCGCTACATCGCCCGCCGCGTCGGTGTCAACCGAGCAGCCGATCTCACGAGTGAAGTGTTCCTGCGCTCGTTCACGCTTCGGAGACGGTACGACCTGAGCCACAGCTCCTGTAGACCGTGGTTGTACGGCATAGCCACCAACATCATCGGAGATGATCTCCGCTCGACCAAACGTCAACAGCGGCTCTTCATCGCCGTAGCGGGCCGTTCACAACGTGCCGACGATCCGTACCAGGCGGCCGATGAGAAGATGGTTGCGGCCAACCTTGAAGGAGACCTCAGACATGCACTTGGCACGTTGCGCCGCGTGGACCGCGACGTGTTCCTGCTCCATGCAATGGAGAGCCTCACGTATCAGGAAACCGCCGATGCCCTTGGGATTCCGATCGGTACCGTCCGATCGAGACTCGCACGAGCCCGTCGAAGAATCAGAGAGCTGATACCGGATCTTGAGCAAAGAACATCCAGCAAAGATGGCAGTCCGCTATGAATGACGAACACGTCGACCGAGTGGTGCGGCGACTCGCCGGTAACCCTCAACCAACCGAGGATGACCGGGAGGTCACGTGGCGCACCCTGGCGACAGCAATACGCAACGAGACCCTTTCCGGTCAGCCGCTGCCCACCACCTCGCGACGCAAGCGGATGTCCCTACTGATCGCCTCGACTGCAACTGCTGTCCTCGCCCTCGTCGTTTTTGCTGGCCAGATGGTCCGTCCGCCAGCCGCCAAAGCAGCCCTCGATGAGATGGCGGTAGCCGCCAGGCTGGTCGATCCCCTGACGATCCGCGATCAGCAGTACGCATACGTGCGATCGGAGACTCTCACCCTCGGGGTGGTCCCAACCGACGCCTTCAACGGACAACGGAACCACCCCCTTGCGTACTTCCTCCCTGCAACCCTGGAAACCTGGATGAGTGCTGAGGGAACGGTCCAACTCCGAACAACCGTCGGAGCACCCCAATTCCTCACCTCAACCGACGAAACCGACTACTACACGGCAGGTCTTGACGTGATCGACGGGGTTGGTGCCACCACGACTGAGACCTTTGAGAACGTCACA
>CAZULI010000212.1:0-3007 GCA_964621095.1 uncultured Acidimicrobiaceae bacterium
CGCGACACCGGTGCCGACGGCATCCAGAACCACGGTTTGCATGCAGCCGAGGTTGCCGCGGCGGCAGTCGAGGCCGGATACCACAGTCTTCACCCCATCCGGGTCCTTGCGACAGGGCCCGAGGTCGATGTGGACACCGTTCCCGAGGGGAGTCTCCCCCTGTTCGACACCGCCTCAGCCATCGGTCACGGCGGTACCGGCGCCGTGTTTGATTGGGGGGTGCTGGACCGCCCTGAGCGGCCGTTCGTGGTGGCTGGCGGGCTCGGCCCGGAGAACGTGTTGGACGCCATCGAGGCGCTCGACCCGTACGGGGTGGATGCCTCAAGCCGTCTCGAGTCCTCCCCGGGGGTCAAGGATCCCCGTATCATCACCGACTTCCTCCATGGAGTGAAAGCACGATGAGACTCGACCGACCCGACCAGACAGGACGCTTTGGATCCTTCGGCGGCCGGTTCGCCCCCGAGACCCTCATGGCGGCGCTGGGGGAGTTGGAGGACGCGTTTGTCGCCGCATGGGCTGACGACACGTTCCACGCTGCCCTGGATCATCTCCTGGCCACGTTCGTCGGGAGGCCGACCCCGGTGTACCACGCCGACCGCCTGTCAGACCGTCTCGGGGTTGATCTCTGGCTCAAACGGGAGGACCTCGCCCACACCGGGGCCCACAAGATCAACAACACCGTTGCCCAGGGTCTCCTCACCCAACGCATGGGGAAACCGCGGGTCATCGCCGAGACCGGGGCAGGCCAACACGGTGTCGCCACCGCAACCGCGTGTGCGCTCCTCGGTCTTGAATGCGCCGTGTACATGGGGGAGAAGGACATGGAGCGCCAGGCACTCAACGTGTACCGCATGGAGCTCCTCGGTGCTGAGGTCATCCCCGTGTCCTCCGGTGCCGGAACCCTCAAGGACGCCGTGTCGGCGGCGCTGCGCGACTGGGTGGCGAGTGTTGACACGACGCACTACATCATCGGTTCGGTCGTGGGTCCGCACCCGTTCCCCTGGATGGTCAGGGAGTTCCAGAAAGTGATCGGGGAGGAACTCAGGACCCAACTCGACGGCTCCCCCGGTCGTCCGAAACCCCAGACGATCGTCGCACCGGTGGGCGGGGGGTCGAACGCGATGGGGGTGTTCTACCCCTTTGTCGGGGACCCCGACGTTGATCTCGTGGGAGTGGAAGCCGCCGGTCTCGGCATCTCGACGGGGAAACACGGCGCCTCCCTCGGGCAGGGGTCACCGGGCGTCCTGCATGGGGCGATGACGTACATGCTCCAGGACGAGTTCGGTCAGGTGCGGGAGGCGCACTCGATCTCGGCAGGCCTCGACTACCCGGGGGTCGGTCCGGAGCACGCGTACTTCAAGGACGAGCACCTGGTGCGCTACGTCGACGTCACCGATGATGAGGCAGTCGAGGCGTTTCATCTCCTGTGCCGAACCGAGGGCATCATTCCGGCACTTGAATCGAGCCACGCGCTTGCGTGGATCGTTCGTGAGGCGTCCTCTCTGGAGGGCCGGACGGTGGTCCTCAACCTCTCGGGTCGGGGTGACAAGGACGTCCAGCAGATCGCTGCGTTGTATGAGTGACTCTCGTAGGGACCGGCTCGCCGCCATGTTCGCCGCTGCCCGCAGCGAGGACCGGGCCGTGCTGCTTCCCTACATGACCGCAGGGCTCCCGAACCCGCATGACTCGGTGGCGTTGTTCGTCGCCATGGCGGACGCGGGTGCTGACGGGTTTGAGGTGGGGATCCCGTACATGGATCCGTTGATGGATGGCCCCGTCATCATGGAGGCAGGGGAGCGGGCTCTCGCAGCAGGGGTGACCGTGGATGTCGCGCTCGACGTTGCCGGACAGGTGGCCGAACGAACCGGGAAACCCGTCGTGGTGATGACGTACGTCAACCCGGTGCTCCGTCACGGCGTTGGTGCGTTCTTTGAGAAGGTTCATGCTGCGGGTGCCTGTGGCGTGATCCTCGCTGATCTCCCCGTGGAGGAGGCCGGTCCGTTCCTCGCCGAAGCGGCAGCGCACGACCTCGGCCTCGCCCTCTTTGCGGCCCCCACCACCGCTGCAGACCGTTTGGCGACCGTGGTGGAGCGTGATCCGGCGTTCGTGTACGCCGTTGCTGAGGTTGGGGTCACGGGGGAGCGGGCGGAGGCTTCCGCCAACACCGGGGACCTCGCAGCGCGCATCCGCGAGCGGTCCGATGTCCCGATCGTGTTCGGGGTTGGCATCTCAACCCCCGATCAGGCTGCCAAAGCTGCCCGGGTGGGGGACGGCGTCATCGTGGGAACGGCCCTCGTACGGCGGGTGCTCGAAGCCGGCAGCACACCGGAGGCGGTGGAGGCGGTGTCGAGAGCTGTGGAGCAACTCTCCGCAGCGGTGAGGAGAGAGCGTCAGTAACCCCATCCCCCGGGAAGCCGGGGGAACGGTGTTGGTTCCGTTCTCCCGTGGAACGGGGGGACGCGGAGCGCAGTGACGCAGGGGGGGTCTGCTGCAAGATGGTTGTGGTGGTGCCCCCCCTACATCGTCGCTTCGCTCCTCTGTTATCCCCCCTGAAGGGGGGATGGTGCCTGGAATTGCCGGGGACGGTGTTCCGGTTTCCGTCCTCCCGCTTGCGGGGGGACGCGACGAGGCTGCCGAGGAGCAGGGGGGAACGGTGTTGGTTCCGTCCTCCCGTTTGCCGGGGACGGTGTTCCGGTCTTCCGTCCTCCCGCTTGCGGGGGGACGCGGAGCGCAGCGACGCAGGGGGGTCTGCTGCAAGATGGTTGTGGTGGTGCCCCCCCTACATCGTCGCTTCGCTCCTCTGTTATCCCCCCTGAAGGGGGGATGGTGCCTGGAATTGCCGGGGACGGTGTTCCGGTTTCCGTCCTCCCGCTTGCGGGGGGACGCGACGAGGCTGCCGAGGAGCAGGGGGGAACGGTGTTGGTTCCGTCCTCCCGTTTGCCGGGGACGGTGTTCCGGTCTTCCGTCCTCCCGCTTGCGGGGGGACGCGGAGCGCAGCGACGCAGGG
>CAZULI010000213.1:0-2998 GCA_964621095.1 uncultured Acidimicrobiaceae bacterium
ACGCGGAGTCGGTGGTCACGCTTCCGTGGTAGCGCGACCACGGAGGGGAGCGATCATGGCGAACGACCGAGATCCCGAAGCTGGAGATACCACTGACTCTCCCTGATGGTTCCGGGACGCCAAACTGGGAGCGCCCTTATCATGGAGCCGGGTGCGGCAGGTGACTAGACACAAAGATAACTACGAGTTGGCACTTGTCGACCACTCAACGTAGCTATATCTTGAATTGGAATCGAGGATGAGCCAGACGACTCATGTAGTTGTTTGGGGAGTCCTGTTGTATGGAACAAGAGCTGGAACGACCGATCGCAGCGAAGGTGCTGTGACGGTGGATCGAACGTAGATGGAAGCGTGTTTGCGGTTGGGCTTACCGCAAACCCACGGAGCAACTCCGTGAACAAGGGATTGGAAGGCAGATGTCTCAAGTATGGATCTCATCGGCGGGGATGACTCGCAGACTGCTGAGTTTGGCAGTCGCGATACTCCTCTTTCTGAGTGCTTTGGTGCTCGTCCCGGGCATCACCCAGGAAGCGAAGGCAGATGTGCCGGCCGGGTTCCCCAGCAAGTGCGGGTTGGACTTTCTCGTCATCCTTGACGAATCCCAATCCGTCAGTAGCAACAAGAGCGACATCACCGGGGCGTTCAACACGCTCGTGAGCTCGCTCATGGGGACCGACAGCCGGATCAACGTCATCAAGTTCAGCACCACCGCACGGCAGTGGAACAACGGGTGGCTCGCCACGGTCTCGGGGAACCAGTCAAAGTTCGACACCTACATCAACGGGTACACCCCCAGTGGCTACACGAACTGGGAGGACGCCATGCGCGTCGCCTGGCACAGCGGTGCGGCAACGACCGCTGACGTCGTGCTCTTCATCACGGACGGAGACCCGACCTCATGGATCAGGCGCACTGGACAGAACTCGGTGAACACGTCCAACTACCAAACGAACTTTCTGCTCAACAGCAACAACATGCACACCGACGCCAACGCTGTCACCACCGCCTACAACGCGGCGTACACAGACCCACATCCGGCTGGCGGGGACTCGGTCGCCAAGAAGGTCAAGGCTGCGTCCTTCGTCTGGGGGATCGGCGTTGGGTCCGCGGTGAACAACGCCCAATCGAGGACTCGCCTCTCAAACGTGAGCGATGTGAGGACGAACGTCTCGTTCGCCGATCTCGGTGAGACGCTCCGTGAGGCCGTCTTCTCCGGATGTCAGAACACCCTGACCCTCGGCAAGACCGTGACCGCCCCGGGTGGAGGCTCCGCCACCACCGGCGTCGGGTACGGGTTCTCGGTTGAGGCGTCGGTGAACGGTGGCGCGTACGCCGCCACGACCCCCGGATCAGACACGACGGACAACGGCGGGTTGGCTGGACCGTTCAAGTGGACCACCAACACCGAGAACGCGATGACCGACCTGAGAGTCACCGAAACGGGTTCAGGACAGATCGGCACGCTGCTGACTGGTGCAAGCTGTACCTGGAAGACGGCGTCGCAAACCCAGAACGCAACGGTCCAGTTCACGCAGGGGAACCAGTTCTTCATCATCAAGAACGTTCCGGCGAACGCGATCGTCACGTGTGATGTGACGAACGCCGTCCAACCGGTCCCCGGGATCGCGATCGACAAGGTCACCAACGGGTCTGACGGTCCGAACATCCCTGTGGGGAGTGCGGTGACCTGGACGTACACCGTGACCAACACCGGCAACGTCCCGTTGTCGAATGTGACGGTGACTGACAACCGGCCTGGGGTCACCCCGACACGCGTCTCGGGTGACACCAACGGTGACAACAAGCTCGATCTCAACGAGACCTGGATCTATGAGGCCCACGGGACCGCCGTTGCTGGTGCCTACACCAACACCGGAACCGCAAAGGGCTCCTACACCGGGAAGCCGGATGTGACGGCAGCGGACAACTCGAACTACTTCGGGACGAACCCGGGTCTGCACATCGACAAGGTCACCAACGGATCTGACGGTCCGACCATCCCTGTGGGGAGTGCGGTGACGTGGACGTACACCGTGACCAACACGGGGAACGTCGCGTTGGACAGCGTTGTGGTCACCGACAACCGCGCTGGGGTCACCCCTGCGTACGTGTCCGGCGATGACAACCTGAACAACAAGTTGGATCTCACCGAGACGTGGATCTTTGAGGCCCACGGAAACGCGGTTGCTGGTGCCTACACCAACACCGGGTACGCCAACGCCAAGTACGACGGCAACAACGTCCCCCAGGCCCAGGACGACTCGAACTACTTCGGTTCCAACCCGGGTATCGCCATCGACAAGGTCACCAACGGGTCTGACGGCCCGACCATCCCTGTCGGGAGTGCGGTGACGTGGACGTACACCGTGACGAACACCGGCAACGTCCCGCTGTCGAGTGTGACGGTCACCGACAACCGTGCTGGGGTCACCCCTGCGTACGTGTCCGGTGACACCAACGGCAACAGCATCCTCGAGACCACGGAGACCTGGATCTACGAGGCTCACGGGACCGCGGTTGCTGGTGCCTACACCAACACCGGGTACGCCAACGCCAAGCACAACGGCACGGACGTGCCTGAGGCTCAGGACCAGTCGAGCTACTTCGGTACCAGCACGGGTCTGCACATCAACAAGGTCACCAACGGGGCCGACGGCCTCAACATCCCAGTGGGGAGTGCGGTGACCTGGACGTACACCGTGACCAACACCGGCAACGTCCCGTTGACGAACGTGACGGTCACCGACAACCGCGCTGGGGTCACCCCTGCGTACGTGTCCGGCGACACGCACAACACGGGATCCTTGGACCCAGACGAGACGTGGATCTACGAGGCCCACGGAACGGCAGTTGCAGGCGTGTACACCAACACGGGGTACGTCAACGCCAAGTACAACGGCACGGACGTCCCACAGGCCCAGGACGACTCGAACTACTTCGGTACCAGCACGGGTCTGCACATCGTCAAGGTCACCAACGGGGCCGACGGCCTCAACAT
>CAZULI010000214.1:0-2155 GCA_964621095.1 uncultured Acidimicrobiaceae bacterium
ACCCCACCCTTGCCCGATGCGATACCGATGACCCTGGTGCGGTTCCCCGGTTTTGCGAGCATGACTTCACGCTGACCCTCGGCCTGCCCACGCATCGTGGTTCCAAGCTTCGTCCGCTCCTCCTCGGTCATCGCACGCGTCTCGACCATGACGCCAGCCGCACCCGCGTTGGTGGCTGCGGTTCGGATACGGTTGATCAGCTCCTCCTCCAACGGATGGCCGCCAAGCGGCAGAGCCAACCGAACGACGAGGGTCGATCCCGTCTCCTCAACACTGTCCACCATGCCAAGAGCTCCGATGCTGGACCGAAGCTCTGGGTCGACCACCGCCTCGACGGCCTGCTTCATTGCTGCTGTATCTGCCAAGGGAAAACTCCTCACCGCGTGGTGTCGAGGCTAGTGAACGCTCAGCATCATGGCGCCAGGACCCGCTGGATCCCTCCATCGTCCCCACGACCGCCGCTTCCGTCTTACAATGCGGTGGCGGAGGATGCCATGGCTGATGAAAGTTTCGACGAACAGATCGAGACCCTCACCGGTGCCCTCGGAGATGCAACACGACGCGGCATCTACGTCATGATCCGCGAGTCCCAGGCTGCGGTCACCGCGAGCCAGATCGCTGCAAACTTCCAGATCCACCCCAACGTCGCCCGACACCATCTCGACCGTCTGACAACGGATGGGTACATCAGGGTCTCGACGCGCCAGCCATCCAAGGCAACGGCCGGTCGACCGGCGAAACACTTTGAGGCGACGGACAAGGCGATCTCGATCCGGTACGCATCGAGCAAGTACGATGCGCTGGCCGAGCTGCTCGTTTCAGTGATCGACCATCTCGACGACGGCACGGCGAACGACATCGCCTTTGCGGTGGGCCACGATTACGGCGTTCGGCTCGGTGCTGAGATCGGCGTTCCCGACGACGAGGGGTACGAGGTCGCGGCGATGGCGGTTGCAACATCGATGATGCGCCAAGGACTCGGCACATCACCCATGGCGACCGAGAACCGGATCGTTGCCCAGTTCTGTCCACTCTCATCCACGGACGCGGAGGAGCCCTCCATTCTCAAGAGCCTCGACGAGGGAATCGTTCGAGGCCTCCTTGAGAGCGCGGCCGCCCGGCCCGTCACGGTCGAACTGGGGCATCCTTCCATGTCGTGACCCTCACCGGTCGGTGACGGTTCAACCCAGGGTCACCCAACCATCTCCCGCAGCACCATGTGGAGGATGCCGCCGTGGCGGAGGTAATCCACCTCGATGGGGGTGTCGCACCGAGCCGTTGCAAGGAACTCCACCGTGGTGCCGTCGGACTTCGACGCCACCACCTTGACCTCCTGACGCGGGACCAACGAATCATCGACCGCGATGTCGAAGACCTCGGTGCCGTCAAGACCAAGTGAGTCGGCGTTCTCGCCCTCGGGGAACGTCAGCGGTAGGACACCCATCATCACCAGATTGGATCGGTGAATCCGTTCGTAGCTACTGGCGATCACCGCCTTGACACCAAGCAGGAACGTACCCTTGGCCGCCCAGTCACGTGATGAACCCATGCCGTAGTCAACCCCGGCAAGCACAACGAGTGGTGTGCCGGCTTGCGCGTAATTGCGGCTGGCTTCGTACACCGAGCGCACGGTCCCATCCGTGAAGTCGGTGGTCCACCCACCCTCGGTCCCCGGGGCGAGCTGGTTGCGGACCCGGATGTTGGCAAACGTGCCTCGGGTCATCACCCGGTCGTTCCCACGGCGTGAGCCGTAAGAGTTGAACATCTGTTGCTCAACACCTGCCTCGCTCAGGAACCGACCTGCCGGTGTGTCACGACCGATGGATCCAGCAGGCGAGATGTGGTCCGTCGTGATCGAGTCACCCAGCTTGAGGAGCACCCGTGCCCCACTGATCGGACGGATCGGGGACGGGTCCGGAGCGAGATCCTTGAAGAAGGGCGGCTCCTGGATGTACGTCGAGTCGGGCTGCCATGCAAACAGCGAACCGCCCGTGTCCTTGATGGCCTGCCATTGGGTTGACCCCTCATACACACCGCCGTACTCACGGACGAACTGATCCCGTGAGAGGGACGCACGAATGGTGGCATCAATCTCGTCCTGGGTTGGCCAGATGTCCCGCAGATACACGTCCTGCCCATCCTGGTCGGTGCCGAT
>CAZULI010000214.1:2165-2985 GCA_964621095.1 uncultured Acidimicrobiaceae bacterium
AAGGTCGAGGTGCTGAAAGGCGTCGATCTCCAGGTGCCGATCGGTTCGGTCGCCAGGTCAATGTCGACGGTCCCCGCAATGGCGTACGCAACCACGAGGGGTGGGCTGGCGAGGTAGTTGGCCCGTACATCGGGGCTGATGCGGCCCTCGAAGTTTCGGTTCCCCGAAAGAACCGACGTCGCCACGATGTCGTTCTCGGTGATCGCCTTGCTGATGCTTGGGGGGAGTGGTCCCGAGTTGCCGATGCACGTCGTGCAGCCGTACCCGACGGTGTAGAACCCAAGGGCTTCGAGATCGTCCATGAGACCGGCCTTCGCCAGATAATCGGTCACGACTTTCGAACCGGGTGCCAGGGAGGTCTTCACCCATGGTTTGCGATGGAGACCCTTCTGGTGTGCTTTCCTCGCAACCAGTCCTGCACCCACCATGACCTCAGGGTTCGAGGTGTTGGTGCATGAGGTGATGGCCGCGATGACCACGTCCCCGTCGGCGAGCTCGAAAGTTGCCCCTTCGTTCTCAACGCCCGCGACATGTTGTGGCGCACTCCCATCGGGACGGAGCTGCCCCTGGATGTCCACGTGCCACTGCTCTTTCATGCGCGTCAGTTCGATACGGTCCTGTGGACGCTTGGGGCCGGCGAGGGAGGGGACGACCGTTGCCAGATCGAGTTCGAGGTTCGAGCTGTAGGTGATCTCACGGGTGTCGTCGTGCCACATCCCCTGGAGGCGGTAGTACTGCTCAACCGTTGCGATGAGTTCCTCGGACCGTCCCGAGAGTCGCAGATACTCAAGGGTGCGTTCATCAACGGGGAAGAACCCGA
>CAZULI010000215.1:0-2979 GCA_964621095.1 uncultured Acidimicrobiaceae bacterium
AGTGAGCCGAAACATCACGTAGCATGGGCAGTAATCGAGTGAGGAGTGCAGAAATGAAGATGAGTGGGGAACTGGTCGCCGCCTTCAACAAGCAGGTCACCCTTGAGATCGCCTCGTCGGTGGCGTATCTGCAGATGGCTGCACATTTCGAGAGTGAGAACCTTCTCGGGATGGCGAGCTGGATGCATCTGCAGTCAGCAGAGGAGACGTCACATGCTCACCGTTTCCTCCAGTTCATGCTTGATCGTGGCCAGCGGGTCGTGATCGGGGACATCCCAGCCCCATCAAACGAGTTCGCCTCCCCTGAGGCCGTGTTCGAAGCATCGCTTGCACAGGAGCGTGTGGTCACGAAAGCCATTCATGACTTGTTCCGTCTGGCGCGCGAACAAGGCGATCTTGCATCGGAACCGTTCCTTGCATCGTTCATCGAGGAGCAGATCGAGGAGGAATCGACCGTCGAGTCCATCCTTGCGCGTGTCCGCCTCGCCGGGGGCGAGTCGAGTGCGCTCCTCCTTCTTGACAGTGAGTTGGGAGCCCGCCCCACCGGGGCGTGACCCTGATCCTGGTCAGGACTCTGAAGGTGTCGCTCCGGTTGTCGTGATCTCGGTCATGTACTCCCGGACTTCGGGCATGGCCTTGAGCTTCTCCGAAAAGAAGTTGTTGACGATGTTGAGGAGCGCCATCCGTGCCCCTTCGATCGCGACCGGATCCGGGGTTCTGGAGGTCACGTCGGCGCGCAGATGAAGCAGCATGGCGACGATCTCCTGTTCCTCGACCCCTTCAAGCGCGGTGACCGTTTGGAGGATGGTCGTGTCGAGCTGGGCCTCGACGACGGACATGGGGATCTTCGAGTCAGGTTGGCTGGCTTCCTCAATCGTCCGAATGACTGAGTAGATCTGGTAGAGGACGTTTGCTGGTTCGTCGAACAGTTCCCGCAGGAACGCGGCCTCCCGGTATCGGGCTTTCATGCGGAAGATGTTGTACATCCTCTTTGCTGCCTTGCCGATGTTCGGGTGCTCGCCGGCGAGATGCTTGGCGACCTCGGCCTCCATGCCCTCCACGTAGCTGTCGAGGGCGTCTCCTGAGACGTTTGCAATGACCTTGGTGAAGAGCGGGACCGAGTCGGTGTCCAGGTAGATCTCCTGGAAGTAGGGATCGAGATACCCGTCCAACGGCGTGATCGAGCCATCGAGCGCCTCCCAGGTGGCGTCGATCATGTTGGACGCGTTGACCAGCTCCCCGCGTTCGAGGTCAGCGAAGATCCAGTCGAGCTTGCACCAGCCGGGGTGACCTGCTGCGTCCTCCCAGGTCAGGAAGACGTTGGTGCCGTCTGGTCGGGTGAGATGCTTCCCTCCCGCTTCGACCTCCTCCGGTGTCCATGAGATCGAGGCACCCGCCTGGTGGGTGGTGTCCCCATCGTGGAGTGGCTCGGGGAACTCCCCGAACTTGACCTCCATCAACTTGTACCCGGGGCCTTCAGCTCGTGCATGGGCTTTCTTGCGGATGACGTCCCCGAGTCGTTGGCAGGCAGCCTCGAACGTGGGGGCTTTGATGTTCACCCGTTCGAAGAAGTCGCAGTCTCCGGGGAAGGTCTGAATCTTTGACTGTGCTGCTGACCCCGACAGTGCGAGCGCCGTTTCGACATCGGTTTCGTCGGGTATCTCCACGATGGCGCCGACCCGTCGGAAGTGGGCGAGTTCGGTTTCGTCAAAGTCGAGCATGGCAACCCGGTGTCCGAAGACACCGCTGCGGGCGTCGAACGTGACGTAGTGGTCGTCGGCTTCGTGCTGGACCGCGGACAACCAGTTGCGGACCGCTTCCTCATCCCACTCAATTCCGGCGCGTACGGCCGATGCGATCATGTGGCTGAGATCATCTGTTGACATGGTGCACCCCCGTGGCAGCGTCGCGTTGCGGCGACTCTAGCGAGGATGGCCGCCACGACCACATCGCGCCTTGCAGGTGCGCCATCGCTCACGGCGCTTGGCGAGTCTCGGTGTTGGGGCATGGTTCTCCGGAGTGCGACCAGGATCAGCAATCGGGAGCGATCTCGGGCGGTATCTCGAGCTTGAAAGAGATGTAATCGTTTTCCCACGATGGGTCGAGCGGCTCCACCAACAGGTCTCCAACGATCTGGTTGCCTCCCTGTATCCCCGGCCCGGCGCCGCCGCTGATGGGCCGTCGGCGGTTGCCACCGATGAACCAGTTCCCTTCTTCGTCGTTCCTTGCGTCCCCTATCCAGTGTCCCACCTCACCGTTCTCCAGACCCCGGGTGTAGTCGCCGATGACGATGAGCAACGGATTGTTCTCATTGTCTCGGGACGTCGGTTCGTGAAAAAGTTGAACGTTGAGGGTCACCCTCGGATCCTCCACCGGATACGCCCAGAGCGAGATGTCGTCGGGTTGACCGGCCTCAGATGTTCCGATGCGCGATGGGTCGGGAGTACATCTGCGCACCTGCGCATCTACATATTGTCCCCCGGTGTAGACAACTCCGGTTCCTTCCCATGGGGACAACTCGGGGGGATCGTCAACGTCGGCCAGTGTCGTGGAGGTTGACGGTTGGGATGATGTTGTTGGAGAAGCCTCAGTAGTTGATGTCGAGGTTTGGTCGGGAACCGTGGTGGTGGTTGTTGTTGTGCTGTCACTGCTTTCACCGCACGCGGCAGCGAGCAACGACAGAACCAGAACGACCAGGAACAGGGAAACACGTCTCCAACCCATGATGACTCCTTGCTTCATGACGGTGCGTTGTCTGAACGTTCCTGGGATCAGCAGCCGGGAGTGATCTCCGTTGGTATCTCAAAATCGAAATCGACCTTGGCGAACCCCATAGCCGTATCGTCATCCAATAGGGTGACCATCCATCCCGTGATGTGGTTGCCGTGGATCTCGAACGGTGGATCGGTTTCCACCATGTCGTCACCCCCCGGCATCTTGATGACCCAGGTTCCGTCCGCGTCGTTTCTGGTGTGTCCG
>CAZULI010000216.1:0-2977 GCA_964621095.1 uncultured Acidimicrobiaceae bacterium
CATGTGTGGAAAGAGTGCGTAGTCCTGAAACATCAATCCGATGCCTCGCTGGTGGGCGGGGAGATGGGAGATCTCTGTTCCATCAATGATGATTGCGCCGGTTGAGGGAACAACCCCCGCGATCGCCCGTAGCAAACTCGACTTGCCAGACCCTGACGCCCCCATGATGGCGAACCGTTCGCCACGGGCAATGATGAGATCAATTGAGTCCAGGGCCGTGGTTGACCCGTACCGCACCGAGAGGTTCGTTACGCTGAGGCTCATAGTTCACCGTGCTGTTCAGGCCGGATCGAGTCGATGACCAGGATGGCGGCGGCGGTGATGAGCATGAGGATCACACTCATCGACAATGCCGCACCGAACGGCGCTCCCCCCGGTCGTCCGAGCAGTTTGAAGATCGCGATGGGCATCGTCGGGGCCGTCGGTCTCGCAATGAACGCGGTGGCCCCGAACTCACCCATGGAGATGGCGAAGGCGAACGCCCCACCCACGAGGATCGCCCGCCCCACGAGCCGAAACTCGACGGACCACCATGCCCGCCACGGGCTCGCCCCGAGTGTTGCGGCCGCTTCCCGCAGTTGGTGCTGGATCGATCCAAGCGTCGGGGTTGTTGTTCTGACCACGAACGGTATGGCAACGAGCGCGTGCGCAATCGGGATCAGCATCAGCGATGCCCGCAGATCGATGGGTTTGTCGAGTGCGATGAGGAAGCCGAACCCGATGGTCACGGCGGAGGTTCCCAGTGGCAGCATCACAAAGAGGTCGAACAACCCCGCCACCCGACGCGCCGAGTAGGTGAGTGCGGCGCTCGCAATCACGCCGATGACGAGCGCAATGAGTGCGGCAAGCGTGGCGAAGCGGAGTGAGTTCAGGATCGCTTCGAGGGGGTCAGCGAACGCTGCGCTCTGAGCCGGGAGTTTCGCCAGGGATGCGTAATTGCCGAAGCCGAGTCCGCCCGTTGGCTCGACAAGGGATTGCCACACGAGCACGATGATGGGAACTCCGATGATCGCGATCATCGAGGTGACGATGCCACGTACCAGCACCTTGTCACGCCGGGTCACCGGTCGTGGTGGCCGGACGACGTCATGACGGAACGTGATGGCGGTCCTTCGTTGGTACCGGCCGTAAAGGATCAGCAGGCTGCCAACACCGATGAGTTGGAGGACCGCGAGGGTTGAGGCGATGTCGAGCCGCAGGAACGCCGTTGCCTGTCGCCAGATCTCCACCTCAATGGTGGTCCTCGTGAGATCGCCCAAGAGGAGCACCACACCAAAGGAGGTGAACGAGAAGAGGAAGACGAGCGCGCTCGTTGATGCGATCGCAGGCCGAAGGAGCGGGAGGGTGATGGTGCGGAACACCTTGGCTGGTGAAGCCCCCAGTGTGAGAGCGGCCTGTTCAACGGAGGGGTCTATGCGCTCCCAGTACGCCCCGACACCGCGCACGACGATCGCGTAGTTGTAGAACACATGAGCGATGAGGATGATCCACACCGTGCCGGTCATGTCGATGCCGGTCACCCCATGAGGACCGATCAGTGCGAGGAACGCCGTTGCGACGACCAGGGTCGGCAGGACGAACGGGATGAGGGTGACGGCTTTGAACACCCGCTTGCCGGTGAACTCAAACCGTGCAAACACCCAGGCCGCCGGCATGGCGATCACCACGGTCAGCACGGTGGAGACGACGGCTTGCCAGAGCGTGAACCACGCGATGGTGCGAAGCGCTGGATCCGCAAGGACGTCCCCCACAACGCCGAGATGAATCGACCCATCGACCGTGAATCCACGAACGGTGATCGAGATCAGCGGATAGAGGAAGAAGTACCCGAGAAACAGCGCGGGAACCGCGACAAGGAACGCCTTGCCAAGTGTGGACCCGACCGACCCCGACGCGGTGCGTCGGTCTATGAGCGGGCGATCTGTGTCCACTCCTCAATCCACCTTTCGCGGTTTGCATCGATCGTGTCGGGGTCCATGATCACGGGGTCGTCAGGAAACTCGGTGTACTGCAGGAAGACCTCGGGAAGTATGGCGTGCGTGTTGGTCGGGTAGACGAACATGTTGAGTGGGATGTCGTTCTGGAACGTCGGAGACAGGAGAAAGTCGACGAGTGCCGCTGCTGCGTCTTCGTGCTTGGTTCCTTTGAGGATTCCCGCATACTCGACCTGACGGAAACAGCCCTGGGTCATCACACCGGTTGGGGCTTCGGTCAACTCACCGGAGAAGACCTCCGCGGGAGGTGACGATGCGTACGAAACCACGAGCGGTCGGTCACCGCCTGCCCTGGTGAACTGGGTGTAGTACGCGTCGGACCAGTCAGAGGTGACCGAGACCCCGTTTGCGAACAGGTCGGCCCAGTACTCCCGCCAGTCGTGATCCCCCCCTTCAGGGTGGGTGGCAATGGTTGCCAACAGGAACGCGAGACCGGGGGAGGAGGTGGCGGGGTTCTGGACGACAAGGAGGTCCTGGTACGCCGGTTCGAGCAAGCTGTCGAGATTGTCGGGGGCGGGGACACCCAACTCCTGCATGCCCTCGATGTCATAGTTGACGCATACATCCCCGAAGCTGATGGGGGTTGCGAGATCGTCAGCCACACGCAGGGTTTCCGAGACGTTCTCGATCCCCGCTGCATGGTGGCTGACGAACAGATCGCTGCTGATGGCCCGGGAGATGAAGGTGTTGTCAACCCCATAGATCACGTCGGCGATCGGGTTGTCCTTGGTCAGGATCGCCTGGTTGAGCATGGTTCCGGCATCCCCGCCGACCCGCACGACAACCGTCACCCCGGTCTGTTTGGTGAACTCCTCGAGGATCCCTGGGGAGACGGCAAAGGACTCGTGGGTGAGAAGCGCAATCTCATCGGGTTTGGATTCAGAGGAGCATGCAGCGACGACCATGGCAATCGCAGCGATCGCGATGCTCAGAATGAGCAGTCTCTTCGTACTGGTTGTTCGTTCGTTCATGACGGTGTGTGT
>CAZULI010000217.1:0-2972 GCA_964621095.1 uncultured Acidimicrobiaceae bacterium
CATGGCTGCCGTTGAGTACGTCCTCGACGAGCGTCGGCGGTGTGGGTTTCTCCGAGCGCGCCCTGGTAATGAGGTCGTCAATCATCCCTTCAAGCCCGAGTCTCCGGCTGTCATCGGGTGAGTAGATCCTGGCGATGCCGTCCGTGAGGAGGGCTTCACCCTCGTGCGGGAGGATCGTCCCGCCTCCCCCACCAAAGATCTTGATGTCGCTGCCCCCACCGTCGTCCAGCAATCTGCGTAGGTAGGGGAAGAACTCCATGTGCCCACCCTGGTACGACGTGACCGCGACCGCGTGGACATCCTCCTCGATGGCGGCCTGGGCAATGGCCGCTGCGGAACGGTCGTGCCCCAGGTGGATGACCTCGACCCCTTTGGCTTGCATGATCCGTCGCATGATGTTGATGGAGGCGTCATGGCCATCAAACAACGCCGTCGCGGTGACGATCCGAAGGGTCGGAATCCCGTTCATGCGCCGATACTAGAACCCCAAACCCCCCTGCGGCGCTGCGCCCCGCGTCCCCCCGCAAGCGGGAGGACGGAGAACCCGAACACCGTCCCCCTACTCGAACAACCCTTCCGGGAGATCGACAACGATGCGACCGTTGGGAACATCAACCACCGGGACGAGTGCCTCCACGAACGGGACCTCGGCAACCGAGCCATCGGCGGCGACGACAATCATGCGGTCCTGGGCCGCACCAAGGACGACGTCTTCAACGACCCCGACCTGGAACCCATCGACACTCTCGACCTGACAGCCGACAAGATCCTCGGGCCACCATTCGTTGTCGGACAACACGCGACGTTCGCTCATCGGTACCGTCAACTGCGATCCTCTGAGAGCCTCGGCATCGTTCCGGTCCGTGATCTCGTGGAAGGAGACCCGGAACTCCTCCCTGACCTCCCCCACCGATGCAACCGTCAGGACGCGCGGGTCGGGCCCATCAGTCATGAATGATGCCCCCTTCACCAAACGGGCGGCGACATCCTCGACGAGACCCCGTACGACAACATCCCCTCGGACACCGTGCGCTTTGCGCACATACCCGATGGGGATGCGATCAGTTTCTGGCTGGCTGGCGGCCATCTCAGTCGAGGAAGTCGACCTCAACCGAGAGGCCTTCTTCATCTCCTGCAGCGTTGGCGATGTTGCGGATTGCCCGCGCGACACGCCCACGCTTCCCGATGACCCTGCCCATGTCTCCCTTGGCGGTGCGCACCTCGGCGACAACAGCGTCATCACCATCGGAGACGATCTCCACCTCGATCTCGTCCTTGTTGTCGACGATCTCGCCGACCACGTAGGTCACGACCTTCTCGACGATCTCACCCTGGCTCATGCGTCACTCGCATCAGCGTCGGAGTCCTCGGCCACAGCTTCAGCGTCCGCCGGGTCCTCGTCGACCACCGCTTCAGCAGCCACGGATTCCTCCTCGTCGACCACCGCTTCAGCGACCACGGGTTCCTCCTCGGCCACCACGGCCTCAGCGGCAGGGGCAGCAGGTTTCTCATCCTTCGGGGTTGAGGGCACGGTATGGATCTGACCCTTGGCGACCTTGTACATGGTCCAGGCACCCGAGATCTCGAGAAGTTTCTGAACCCGCTCGGTTGGCTGTGCGCCGGTGTTGAGCCAGTGGAGGGCCCGATCATTGTCGATTGTGATCAATGACGGCTCCTGGCGCGGATCGTAGATCCCGAGCTGCTCGATGTACTTGCCGTCACGTGGTTTGCGCGAATCCATCACGACAACGCGGTACGTTGGCTGCCTCTTCTTGCCAAGCCGCGTCAGGCGGATCTTGGTTGCCATCTCTGGTCACCTCTTCTTCGTTGTACGTGCCACGCCCGGTATGTTGAGTCCAGGGATGGGACTCTTTCCGCCGACCATTGCCTTCATCATCTTCTGTACTTGTGAGAACTGTTTGAGGACTCCGTTGACATCCTGTGGCCGCGTTCCCGATCCCGCCGCGATACGGCGCTTGCGACTGCCGGTGATCATCTTCGGGTTCCGTCGTTCCGCTGGAGTCATGGACCGGATGATCGCCTCAATGCGGGCGAGATGACTCTCGTCCACCTGGACATCACGCAGGGCCGAACCTGCGCCCGGGAGCATACCAATGAGCTGTTGCAAAGGCCCCATCTTCTTGACTTGTTGGAACTGTTCAAGGAAGTCTTCGAGATCAAACGAGGCGTCGAGCATCTTCTTGGCAGCCCGGTCGGTCTGCTCCCGATCAAACGTCTCTTCTGCCTTCTCGATGAGGGACAAGACATCACCCATACCGAGAATCCGCGACGCCATGCGATCCGGATGGAACACGTCGAGTCCGTCAACCGACTCCCCCGTTCCAACGAACTTGATCGGCACCCCCGTGGCCTCACGCGCTGAGATCGCCGCACCACCACGGGCGTCACCATCGATCTTGGTCAGGATCAACCCGGTGATGTCGGTGTGCTCACCAAACCCCTTCGCAACATTGACGGCTTCCTGGCCGGTCATGGCGTCCACAACGAGCAACGTCTCGTCAGGATCTGCGACCTTCCTGATCGTGTCGAGTTCCTTCATGAGGGCCTCGTCGATCTGGAGACGGCCAGCCGTGTCAACGATCACCACATTGCAGGACGCGGCCCGTGCCTCTTTCATGGCAGCCTTCACCAGCTTGTGTGGTGCCTTGCTGGAACGGTCAGAGTGGACCGGAACACCGATCTGTTTGCCGAGCTGCTCGAGCTGGTCAATCGCCGCTGGTCGCTGGAGGTCCGCTGCGACCAACATCGGACGCTTGCCCTTGCTCTTGACATGCTTGGCAAGCTTCGCCGCGGTCGTCGTCTTCCCTGATCCCTGAAGGCCCACCATCAGGATGACGAGCGGCGGTACATCTGCTCTGGCAAGCGGAACCGCCTCCTCACCGAGGGTGACGATGAGCTCCTCATGAACGATCTTGATGACCTGCTGGCCGGGGGCGAGGCTCTTGGAGACC
>CAZULI010000218.1:0-2972 GCA_964621095.1 uncultured Acidimicrobiaceae bacterium
GTTCGCAACGGGGGCTGGGGTGGGGTACCGGAACGGGTTGATGGTGACCCTCGGTACCGGCATCGGCGGGGCGATCGTGATCGACGGTTCCGTGTACCGGGGGGAGTCGTTTGCGGGGGAGTGGGGCCACATCGGTGTCTCCCAGGGAGGTCTTCTGTGCGACTGTGGCAAGCGTGGCTGCTGGGAGACCCTTGCCTCCGGCCCCGCCCTGGCACGGCTGGCGCGTGAGGTCATCACCGCAAACCCCGATGGGTCCCTTGCCCGGAGCCTGCCGACCAAGGAGGTGCCGGGGGAGACGATCATCGCGGCAGCCGATGCAGGGGAGGAGACCGCACGGGCACTGGTGAGCGAGGTTGGCCGGGCGTTCGGTCGCGGGTTGGCGGACCTCATCGCCATTTTTGATCCTGAGATCGTCGTCGTCGGTGGCGGTCTCGGATCGGTGGGGGAGTCGATCGTCGGACCGGCGCGCCGGGTCGTCGTTGATGCAACTCACGGTGGCAACCTCCGGGTCCCGCCCACCATCCAGGTGGCGTCCCTTGGCCCATCGGCTGGGGCTGTGGGTGCGGGGCTTGCCGCCGAGGAGATCATCCATGTCGCTTGACGAGACCGGTCCCACCCCCGAGGGTCTTGACGTGAGTCCTCCCGTTCCACCACGATCGTGGAGGGAGATCGCAGGGGAGGTCGTCCTCGTCCTCCCGAATATCGCCAAGCTCCTGGCCAGACTGATGAAGGATCCTCGGGTCTCGATCCGCCACAAGGTCCTCATCGGGGTGGTCGGTGCGTACGTTGCCTCACCGGTCGACGTGATTCCTGACTTCCTGGTCGGCATCGGGCGTCTCGACGACATCATCCTCGTCTCGCTCGCCACTGACCACCTCATGCGGGGTGCGGGGGAGGCAGTTGTGCTTGAGCACTGGGATGGATCGATTGATGCCCTTGACTTGGTTCGTTCGGTGTTCGCATGGGGGACCGACATCGTTCCGGAGCGGGTGCGGCGACTCCTGCCCCATTGATGGTTCGTCCGTCGAATTCGCGCATGATGCAACTATTGTCAGAAGATGGATTTCAGACGCATCGACAACCTCCCCCCGTACGTTTTTGCCGAGGTGAACCAACGCAAGCTTGAGGCACGTCGCCGTGGGGTTGACGTCGTCGATCTCGGCTTCGGGAACCCCGACATCCCGTCCCCCGATGGTGTTGTGGAGAAGCTCGTCAGCGCCGCACGCCAGCACAAGAATCACCGATACTCGGCGTCACGGGGCATCCCGAACCTCCGCAAGGCGGTCGCTGATCGGTACCTCCGTGCGTACGGTGTGCAGCTTGATCCCGAGACCGAGGTGATCAACACGATCGGTGCAAAAGAAGGTCTCTCCCATCTCATGTGGACCCTGGTCCAACCCGGTGACATCGCCCTGGTCCCCGAACCGTCTTACCCGATCCACATCTACGCACCGGTGTTGGCGGGGGCTGAGGTCCGTAGAGTCCCGCTCAGCACCGACACCGACTTCTTCGAACGGCTTACCTCGACGTTCCACAGCTCCTGGCCAAAGCCACGAGTGATCGTCACCTCGTTCCCGCACAACCCGACGACGGTCTCGGTCGATCTCGAGTTCTTCAAACGTCTCGTGGAGTTCGCACACACCAACGAGGTCGCGCTCGTCCACGACTTTGCGTACGCCGACATCGCGTTCGAGGGGTACCAGCCCCCCTCCCTCCTCCAGGTGGACGGTGCGAAAGAGGTGGGTGTCGAGCTCTACACGCTCTCCAAGTCTCACTCCATGGCGGGGTGGCGGGTCGGGTTCGTGGTCGGCAACGCCGAGATGGTCGGGGCGCTCGGACAGCTCAAGTCGTACCTCGACTATGGGACGTTCCAACCGATACAGATCGCATCGATCATCGCGCTCAATGAACACGACGCCTACATCGGCGAGGTCGTCGATGAGTACAAGGTCAGGAGGGACACCCTCGTCGACGGGTTGGCGAGCGCCGGCTGGATGGTGGACGCGCCCCAGGCCACGATGTTCGTGTGGGCGAGAATCCCCGAGAGTCACGCCCACATGGGGAGCCTCGCGTTCACCCTTGACCTGTTGGACAACGCCGAGGTCGCTGTCAGTCCCGGGATCGGGTTCGGACCGTCAGGGGACACGCACGTGCGGTTTGCCCTTGTGGAGAACGCGATGCGGATCAGCCAGGCGGTGCGCAACATCCGCCGCTACCTCGCAAGGAATGAGACGAAATGATGGTGAAGTGTGAAACGCGGACGTGCTGATCGAGGTCAGAACGCCATGCCCGTGTGGATCGAACGCCAACCATGAAGTACGCGGTGCTCTTCCCCGGTCAAGGAAGCCAGGCGGTCGGTATGTGTGCCGACGTGCGGGCACAGCGTCCCGATCTCTTCGGTGACGCCGCAAACGATCTGCTCGGGTGGGATCTCAATGAGCTGATCGAGCACGGACCCCAGGACCGTCTCACCGAGACACAACACGCACAACCGGCGCTCTACGCAACCTCGTTCGCGCTCTACGACGAGTTCGTCTCGTTGGTGTCCGCACCCCCGAGTGCCGCCGCAGGTCACTCCCTCGGTGAGTACACGGCACTCGCCGCGGCAGGTGCAATGTCGTACCTCGATGGCCTCGCACTCGTGTCCCAACGGGGGGAGGCGATGGCGGCGTGTGCTGCCTCCCAGTCCTCCGGCATGGCCGCGCTCCTTGGCACGGATCGTGAGCACGCCGAGACCGTTGCCGCACAGCGGCGAGCCGACGGCGGCCAGCTCTACGTCGCAAACCTCAACGCCCCGGGCCAGGTGGTCGTTGCGGGCGGCTCCGAGGACATCGCATGGCTCGTGGAACACGCCAGGGATCTCGGGGTACGACGAGCCGTGGCGCTTGATGTCGCCGGTGGGTTCCATTCACCATTCATGGCTGAGGCAGCGTCCGCCCTTGATGAGGCGTTGCAGGCGACCGAGTTCGCAA
>CAZULI010000219.1:0-2963 GCA_964621095.1 uncultured Acidimicrobiaceae bacterium
CAAACTCTTCGAGGTTGAGATTGGGTTCCATCCGAACGGGAGCTTACGGTCCGCCGAGGTCACACGGTGGAGCGCCGCCCTCCCCCGATGTCCGAACCAGCCGCTCAGACGCTGGCGAGACCGTCAAGGCCAAGCTTCACGAGCACGTCGGTGAACCAGGAGGAGAGCCGGATGATGTTCCCCGACACCATCAACCAGCCGAAGAAGGCGAGAAGCAGACCCGACACCACCGTGATCACGGTGAGGTACTTCCTAACCCAGTTGAACGCTGAGAACGCCTTCGTGAGCAACAGCGACGTCATCAGGAACGGCACCCCGAGGCCGATGCTGTAGAACAAGAGCACGAGCATCCCCTGCCACACCGTCTCCGTGCTCGCCCCAAGCGCAAGCGCTGAGGCGAGGAACGGCCCGATACACGGGGTCCAGCCGAATGCAAACGCCGCCCCCATCACCGGTGCTCCGAACCACCCCATCTTTGCGGCCTTGGACGACTCGATTCTGCGGTCCTTCATCACCGGCATGAGGAACGCAGGGGTCCAAACCGCGGTCACCGCGATGAACAGACCCATGATGATGATCAGCCAACCGGCAACCGTGGTGAACACCGCGTTGTTGAGAAAGGATGACAGGCTCGTCGCCGTGGCCCCCAGGGCAACGAACACGACGGTGAACCCGAGAACGAACAGGGCCGTGCGCAGGACGACCCGTTTGACCGAGACGTTGCCCTCAGCGATCTCGACCATGTCGTACCCGGACATGAGCGCCATGTACCCGGGGAGCAGCGGGAGGACGCACGGTGACAGGAACGAGGCAGCGCCAGCAAGGAGTGCTGCAACGATTGAAACTTCCACCGCGGTCCCTGACGTCGTTGAACCCTGCACGGACAACGCTAGGGCTTCAGGAATGTTTCCCGCTTCCGCAACACCACATCTTGCCCAGTTTCGATGGCACCGGAATCGGGAGACTCCTCGCTAACCTCGACTGGCATCCCACTCTCATGGAACAGGTGACCAGGTCATGACCGGATCCGCGTATGGACAGCAGATCACACCGAAGACGGGCCTCACGCCAGCCACACGCCGCATCATCTTCCTCACCGCGATCATCGGGTTCATCGCTGGGTACGCCGGAAGCCAGATGTCCCACACCCTCCCGTACGCACGGACATCCCTCGGTCTGACCGAGGGCCAGATGAGCGCCATATTCGCAGGGGTACGGGCGGTCTCCCTCCTCGGGGTCCTGCTCACCATGGCTGCCGACCGTACGGGAAGGAGGAAGCCACTCCTCGGGGCGTTTGCCCTCATCTGTCTCGCCAGTGCCCTCACCGCGTTCGTCCCCTCAACGCCGTCGTACGTCATCTCACAGTCGTTGGTCCGCATCGGCGTGGTCGCGATTGCGGCCATCTCCATCGTGCTGATCGCCGAGGAGGTTCCGCCCGGGTCCCGAGCGTTCGCCCTCGCCCTGTACGGCCTTTCGGGATCCATGGGGGTCGGGTTCGGCCTTGTCCTCCTCCCCATCGCCCAGGGGGCGGACAACGCGTGGAGGATCCTGTTCGGGATCGCGTCCCTTGGACTCCTCGCATTCCCCCTCCTCAACCGGTTCCTCCCCGAGTCCCGCGCCTTCGTCCCTGCCCCACCGTTCCCGTTCACCAAGGCGCTCGGCATGGGGTTGGGGAAACACTTCTGGCCGATGGCCGGCGTCAGTTTCTTTGTCGCTGCGTTCTCAAGCCCTGCGTTCGACTTCGTCCTCGAACGGCTGATCAACGACCTGTCGTGGGATGCTGGCGCCGCCCGGTTCCTGATCATCGTCTTTTCCGGGGTGGGAACCGTGGGTCTCCTGGTCGGGGGACGACTCGCCGACCGGATCGGGCGACGCCCGACGTCTGCCGCTGCCCTCGCCATCGGATTGGTCGGTGGCGTGGCGTTCTACACCATCGACAGCGGGTGGTTCCTCGCAGCCTCCATCTTCCTCGCCACGTTCGGCGCAACGATGTTGACCCCTTCGGTGGCGTCACAACGCACCGAGTTGTTCCCGACCCGTCTGCGGGCAACGGCTGGGGGGTGGATCACCAACATCGGCATCGTCGGTTCGATCGTCGGGTTCGTGGTCGGGGCCGTGCTGATCGATCGTTTCGGCCTCGCCTCCACGGTGTCCGTGCTCGGACTCGGCCTCATCGTCTCGATCCTGCTGGTCCTCAGACTCCCTGAAACGCGGGGGATGGATCTCGTCCGGCGGCCAACGGCCCCCAGCGGTACCACCCCGCCAGCGCGACGCACCTGACCCCGGTCAGAACCGCGAGGGAGGCCCACACCCCGAGGAGGGTGCCTCCAAAAAGCACCAACGTGATCACGGTCGCGATCCCGGCCACCACCATGGAGCCGGAGAGGAACCCGAACGCTGACGCACCGATCCCGACGCCATCCCACACATAGACGAGCGCCGTGACAGGCTGGAGCACGACGACGAAGACGTAGATCCCCGACAGCATGCCGCGAACCTCGGGTTCGAGGTCAAAGAGGATTGGCACGAGCGGCGCCGTCGCAAAGAGAAGCACCGACAACCCGATCCCAGTCACGAGGCCAAGGGCAAGCAGACGGTTCGAGAGCTTCCGCGCCGACACCAGATCCCTGGTGCCGAGGTCGGTCCCGACCATCGCCTGAGCCGCTATGGCGTACGAATCAAGAACAAACGCAAGGAACAGCCAGACCTGCATGGCAACCTGGTGGACAAATCGCAGGTAGCGATCACCTACCAGTCGCCCGAACCCGGCTGGATGGAAGCGGACGCCGACGTATTCTGGCAAGCCCTGTGCCAGGCCTGCGAGCAACTGTGGCAAACCACCAGCGTCAACAAGAGCGACATCGCTGGCCTCGTCATCACCACGCAACGCGGCACCACCCTAGCGCTGGACGAGCACGGCCAGCCCTTGCGCCCCGCCATGATCTGGCTCGACCAGCGGCGCG
>CAZULI010000220.1:0-2945 GCA_964621095.1 uncultured Acidimicrobiaceae bacterium
GGATGATCGCATCGCATTGGAGATTGCCGAATCACTCGGTTCGGATGTTCCGTTCGCCCTCATCGGCGGTACCGCGTTGGTGCGTGGTCGAGGGGAGATGGTGGACCCCATCGAACCGCTCAACGGGTTCTCCCTTGCGGTCGTCGTCCCCCCGTTTGGTCTGTCCACTCCTGAGGTGTTCCGTGAGTGGGATCGCATCGGGGGACCGGCTGGTCCGGTGGTGCCCGATCGTGATCTCCCGGTGGTGCTCCGTGGTGGGGAACCGGTACGGAACGACCTGTACCCCGCTGCGCTCTCGCTTGATCCGCGGATCGGTGACTGGCGGGCCGAGTTGATGGGTCGGTGGGGGACCACGGTGAGCATGACCGGGTCCGGATCTGCATTGTTTGCCTTCTTCCCCTCGTCCGACGAGGCTCGCGGGGCCGCTGGGGCCGTCAATGTCCCGGCCCGGGCGGCCGAGCCGGTTGAGCTGGTGGAGCGCGGTTGGGAGGTCATCGATGATTGATCGCCTCCGGCCAACACGCCGTACCGGCCTCTACACTTTCGCTTCGCATCCCGTAGTGGGGGGTGGTGTAATCGGCAGCACAGGTGGTTTTGGTCCATCTAGAACGGGTTCGAGTCCTGTCCCCCCAGCGAGCAAGGCACACATGAGGATCATGAGCCGATGAGGAACAGTGTCGTCATCCTGGCAGCAGGCAAGGGGACCCGGATGCGGACGGGGCATGCCAAGGCGCTCCACATGGCCGCCGGCAGGTCCCTTCTCGGGTGGGCGCTCTCGCTCGCTGACGCCGTCGATCCCCAGGAGATCAGTGTGGTGGTGGGCCACGAAGGGGACCAGGTTGCGGCACGGTGCCCTGACGGTGTAGCCGTGGTCACCCAGGACCCCCAGCTCGGTACCGGACACGCCACAACGGTCGGACTCTCGGGTCTCGCCACCCACGACGGGACCATCGTCGTGCTCCCCGTGGACATGCCGCTCGTACAACACGACTCCCTCCGGCTCCTCGTCTCCTCTCACCAAGCGGGTGGGGATGCCGCCACCATCATGACGGTTGAGGCCTCGGATCCAACGGGGTACGGCCGTATCCTCCGATCCGGTGTGCACGTGACCGGCATCGTCGAGGAACGAGACGCCACCGCACAACAGCGTGCCATCTCAGAGATCAACACCTCCATCTACGCGTTCGATGGCCGGCTCCTCGCGGATGCGATCGCCAAGGTCACACAGGACAACGATCAGGCCGAGTACTACCTGACGGACGTGATCGGCATCCTCACTGCCGAGGGTCACGCCGTGGGCGCCGTCATGGTTCCTGAGGAGGAGGGGACCGGCGTCAACACCCAGGCTCAGCTCGCCCATGTGTCCGGGGTGCTGCGATCCAGGATCAATGCCAGCCTCCTTGACGAAGGGGTGACGATGATCGATCCCTCGCGGGTGTACATCGATGCGGGGGTGACAGTCGCTCCTGGAGCAACGATTCTGCCCGGCACCCATCTGTTGGGAGCGACCACCGTTGGCGAAGGGGCCGTCGTCGGGCCGGACGTCGAGGCACGCGACAGCTCAATTGCACGGGATGCCAGGGTCCGCTACTCCGTGCTGGACCGCGCCGTGGTGGGGGAGGGTGCGGTCGTTGGTCCGTACACGCATCTCCGTCCCGGCACGGTACTTGGGGAGAGCACCAAGGCAGGTGCCTTTGTGGAGATCAAGGCGTCCGTGGTTGGCAAGAACTCGAAAGTACCGCACCTGTCGTACCTCGGTGATGCCGAGATCGGCGAGAACACCAACATCGGTGCGGCAACGGTCACGGTCAACTACGACGGTTTCACGAAGCACAAGACAAAGATTGGCGACCGTGTGCGGATCGGTTCTGACACCATGCTGGTGGCGCCCGTGACGATTGGTGATGACGCATACACGGGGGCAGGGTCGGTCATCACCCAGGACGTCCCGGACGGTGCCCTCGGTGTGGAGCGTGGCGATCAACGCAACATCGAGGGCTACGCTGACAGGCACCGGAAGCGTTCTGAAAAGGAATCGACATGATGCAACGCCCAGGGCTGAAGCGAATGCTGGTTTTCTCCGGTTCAGCCAATGTCGAACTTGCTGAGGAAGTGTGCAAACTCCTTGATGTCGAGCTTGGGGGAGTCGAGCGGTCCCGGTTTGCCGATGGGGAGATCTACATCCGCTTCACGGAGTCGGTCCGTGGCGCTGACTGCTTTGTCATCCAGAGTCACTCAAAGCCGATCAATGAGCACATCATGGAACAGCTCATCATGATCGACGCACTCAAGCGGGCCTCCGCCAAGCGGATCACCGCCGTGGTTCCCTTCTACGGCTATGCGCGCCAGGACAAGAAGGGGAGGCCTCGCGAACCCATCACCGCAAAAATGATGGGGGACCTCTTCATGGCGGCTGGAGCGGATCGTCTTGCAGCGGTTGACCTCCACACGGGTCAGGTCCAGGGGTTCATCGATGCCCCGTTTGACTCGTTGACGGCGCTGCCCCTGTTCACGGATTACCTCAAGAACAAGGAGCACGGACCCTTGACGGTCGTCTCTCCAGACTCTGGTGGTGTGAAACGCGCAACCAGGTTTGCCCATCACCTCAACGCTGAGGTTGCGTTCATCTACAAGCGGCGCCGGACCGATGCTCGCAACCAGGTGACGGCGAACCACGTCGTTGGTGACGTCAAGGATCGTCACTGCATCATTGTCGACGACATCATCGACACGGCCGGCACCGTTGTGGCAGGAGCGGAGCTCCTGATGTCTCGTGGTGCCGCGTCGGTGAAGGTGCTTGCGACCCACGGCGTGTTGTCTGGTCCAGCCATCGACCGGCTCCGTGGATCACCGTTCTCGGAAATTGTGATCACCAACACACTCCCGGTACCGGCCGATGCGTTCTCGCTTCCCAACCTCACGGTGCTCTCCATTGCGCCGATCGT
>CAZULI010000221.1:0-2938 GCA_964621095.1 uncultured Acidimicrobiaceae bacterium
CCAGGTGCTTGAGAAGCTGGCGGACCGACACGAGATCGTCTCCAAACTCCTTGAGTTCCGGGAACTCGACAAGTTGCGGTCCACCTACGTTGAGTCACTCCTCAAGCTGGTCGACGCCGACGGTCGGGTCCGGGGTCACTTCAATCAGATGGGGGCAGCGACCGGTCGCCTCTCGATGGAGCAACCAAACCTGCAGAACATCCCCGCCCGCAGCGAGGAGGGCAGGGCGATCCG
This sequence comes from uncultured Acidimicrobiaceae bacterium, assembly GCA_964621095.1. GTDB lineage: Bacteria > Actinomycetota > Acidimicrobiia > Spongiisociales > UBA5794 > UBA5794. The sequence continues at coordinate 235 of CAZULI010000221.1, forward strand.
CAAGGCGTTCGTGGCCGCCGAGGGCACCATGTTCCTCGTGGCGGACTACTCCCAGATCGAGCTGCGCATCCTCGCCCACATGTGCGAGGACCCCGGGCTGGTGGAGGCGTTCGTGAACGATGATGACATCCATGCCGCAACGGCAGCCCGCGTCAACGGCATCCCGCTCTCCGAGGTCACCGAGGAGATGCGCCGAACGTCGAAGATGATCAACTTCGGTCTCCTGTACGGCATGGAGGCGTACGGCCTCGGCCAACGCCTCGACATTGATCGGGGGGAGGCCCAGCGATACATCGACGAGTACTTCGTCCAGTTCCCCCGCGTCAAGGCGTTCATGAGCGGCATCGTCGATGCTGCAAGGGAGTCGGGGTACACGACCACGATTCTGGGGCGTCGCCGGTACCTCCCCGAGCTCAACAGCAGCAACGTCCGTGATCGCCAGATGGGGGAGCGGATGGCGCTCAACGCCCCGATCCAGGGGTCCGCCGCCGACATGATCAAAAAGGCGATGATCGACCTCGACCGGGAGCTCAGGGCGCGGGGGTCCGAGGCCGAGATGCTCCTCCAGATCCACGACGAACTCGTCCTCGAGGTCCCGGTTGATGAGATTGACGCCATCACCGAGCTCACGGTCACGACGATGGAACACGTCACGGAGTTGAACGTCCCGCTCAAGGTGTCGTACGGCGTGGGCCCGACCCTGGCAGACGCCCGACACTGACAATCGCGGCGGCTCCTCCGCCCCTCACCCCGGCCGCAAACGGCGCCCATTGGCGTGGAACTCCTTGCCGTTTGGGTGTTCGGGTGCCTATGCTGGTTTGTGCCTTTACGGGTTGCATTGACGCGCCCACAGGCGGCAAACCTTCAAGGAGACCAATCCCTACATGTCCAACGACAACAACCGAGACCTCGCTGACTTCAGCGAGGAGACCACAGCCGTGACCGAAGAGGTCGCCGCTGTTTCCGAAACGGTGGCCGACGCCACCGAGACCCCTGCCACGGTAGCTGAGACCTCCGAGGTTCCCACCGCTGCCGAACCCCAACCGGAGCCGGAACCTGAGGCGTCCGCTGTTGAGGAGGCCCCCGTGGCTGCCGCGGCCCCCGAGGCCGCTCCCGCTGAGGTTGGCGACGAGGCGTCCGATGATGACGCGTCCCAGTCAACCCGTCCGCGTGGCGACCGCCCTGCGATCAGCGCCCCCAAGACGATCGCCGATGTGGCAGATGACCTCTCCGCAGACGATTTTGCCGCTGCCATCGAACAGACGGTGTTTGAGTTCAAAGAGGGCGACATCGTCGTCGGTACGGTGGTCCGCATCGACCCCGACGAAGTGCTCGTCGACATCGGGTACAAGTCCGAGGGTGTGATCCCGCCCCACGAGTTGTCGGTCCGCAACAACGCCGACCCGCATGACGTCGTCTCCGTGGGAGAGGAGATCGAGACCCTCGTGCTCCAGAAAGAGGACGACCAGGGCCGTCTCGTGCTCTCGAAGAAACGCGCCCAGTACGAGCGTGCATGGGGCCGCATCGAGACCATCATGAACGAGGGCGGCACCGTTGAGGGTCACGTCATCGAGGTGGTCAAGGGTGGGTTGATCGTCGACATCGGTCTTCGTGGGTTCCTCCCCGCGTCCCTCGTGGATCTGCGCCGCGTCAGGGATCTCCAGCCGTTTGTCGGTGAGACGATCGAGGCGAAAGTCATCGAACTCGACCGCAACCGCAACAACGTCGTCCTGTCGCGCCGGGCGTACCTCGAGGAGGAGCAGGCCGAACAGCGTCAGGCGTTCCTCACGGACCTCAAGGAAGGCGACATCCGCGCAGGGGTCGTGTCGAGCGTCGTGAACTTTGGTGCCTTCGTCGACCTCGGCGGCATGGACGGTCTCGTCCACGTCTCTGAGCTCTCCTGGCGTCACGTGAACCACCCGGGTGAGGTGGTCACGGTTGGGGACCAGGTCAAGGTCAAGGTCCTCGAAGTGGATTACGACCGTGAGCGGATCTCCCTGTCGATCCGCCAGACGGCGGAGGACCCGTGGGACATGTTTGCCCGAGCCACCAGCCTTGGGGACGTCGTTCCCGGGAAGGTCACGAAGACGGTTCCCTTTGGGGCGTTCGTCTCGGTGGGTGAGGGTGTTGAAGGTCTGGTGCACGTCTCAGAGATCGCGATGCACCATGTTGAGAGCCCCGAACTCGAGTTGTCACTCGGTCAGGAAGTAACCGTAAAGGTCACCGAGATTGATGCCGACAGACGACGCGTGAGCTTGTCAATCAAGCAAGCTCTTCCCGAGTGGGAGGAACGTTCATCGTGGAGCGAGAAGAAGCCGAACGAGCAGCGCCGTCGGGAGTTCCAGCGTGATGATGAGACAAGGGAACCAGATGCAGGCTTTTCAGCAGATTCATCTCTCGAGGCCATCCTGGCTGAGCTCAAGGAACGGGGCATCGGTCGTGGGTGAACCCCGGACTCCTGGCAATGCCGGGATCCACGATCGAACCCTGAGAGGGGTTCGGACCACGACGCTCCAACCAACCACATGGGAGGTTGCCAACAGCTCTGAGAGGAAGAACTGAGATGGGTCGACGTACGCTTGTTCTGGCCATTGCCGTCCTGCTCGCAGCCTTCTCAGGGCTTGCGCTGTACCGGTACCTGACCTCCGTTGAGTCAGGCATTCGTGCCGACATCTCGGAAGTGGTCGTGTACCGGGCGTCAGCG
>CAZULI010000222.1:0-2904 GCA_964621095.1 uncultured Acidimicrobiaceae bacterium
TTGATGAGTGCGATCTGTGCTTCCTGGGAGGCGATGAGGTCCTGGGTGGCGCTCGCCCCTCCCTCAATGGCTGCCAGCGCGAGGCTGGTGGCCGAGTCGACCTGTGCGAACGCCTCCTGCTGACTGATCTGGATCGACTTGAGGTACGCGATGACCTGGTCAACCTCCTGCACCGTCATGGCACCGCCACCGTCCAACCCGTTGGCTGGCATCGGGGTACCTGCGCGTCCATAGACGATCCAGTGCCTGATCTCATCCTCGGAGTAGCGGAAGAAGATGTCGTTGAGTGACGGAACCTTCCACGTGGTGCTGACGCCCGAGCGTGCCTCCGTGAACGGTGCCGCACCCCCACCGGCAGACGGGCCGTGACAGTTGACACACTGGAACCCATCGATGCCGTAGTACTTCGCACCCGCCTCGATGTCGGCCTGGGCAACCTTCTCAGCGGCCTCTGCCTGGCGGCCCGGCTCATTGAGGGCGTAGAACGGCATCGTGATCGCCAGAAGGATCGCCGCAAACATCGCCGCACGAAGCACCCGGGTCAGCTTCTGGTTCTCGAGCTCATCATCTGACAGCGGTTGGGAGAGGTTGGGCGCCGCGGCCTCGTTTGCCGCCGCTCTCGTGCGCCGAGTATGGACGAACAGGTACGCCATCCAACCGAGGAGGAGAACCACCGCAAACGTGAGTACCACCGCACCCATGCCGACGCCACCGGTTGACACGGGCGTAGAACTCTCGGTCGCGAAAACAAGCCCCAGGTTGGGTGCCACGGCAGGATCAAACACAGAAGGGTCCTTGTGGGTACGGGATGCTGAAATGTGGTGACCGTGACGTCTGGACGACGTTGCCGGTTTCGATGATCAGTTCATCAGCTTCGTTGACAAACACGCCGAAGCGGTCGAGGTTGCGCGGTGCGGGGCCGAGGAAGTACTCACCGTGACCGTTGTACTTCGATCCGTGGCACGGGCATTCAAACCCTTGGGAGGACTCACAGGACGGAACGCGACATCCGAGGTGGACACACCGCTGCCACAGCGCCATGAGGCCAACACCGTCGGACTCCCCACCGGCCACCACGAAGGGGACCGATTCAAATGACGACCCGGCGAGTTCTGACATGTTGAAGGGGACGATCCAGGCCTGGGCCGGAGGCACGAACTTGGGGACGAGGGACCCGGCGACGAGCACCTCTGCCTTGAGATCGGACACCTTGCCTGCGTTGATGGGGGTTCCGAACCCTCCCTTGAGCTTCGGCCACATGAACGCAAGGCTTGCCAGGGTGAACTGCAACATGAACAGACCGAACACCGCGGCGAGGGCCCGGTTGAAGAACATGCGGCGTGTGACGCCGTACTCCTCGACGGAGATCTCCTCTCGCGCCGCATCGTCGTCGAACTCGGTGGGTGGAGCGACCAGCGTGGCAACACCCCCTCCGTTCTGGGCCGCCTGAGCCGCTGCAAGCCGCTCGCGACGGTCACGGTCAGCCTTGAGGGCTTTCCGACTGAGTTCGGCTGGGGTTGCAGCACCTTCCGAGTCCGAGCGGCGAGCCGCCACGACGAGGATGCCAGCGAGCGCCACAACGCTCGCGCCGATAAGGATGAGGATGAACGTGGTTGTTGTCATTCGAGTAGCGTCTTTAGGTCGTCGAAGAATATGCCTTCCCGCCACGGAAAGACAAAGTTGAACCCTGGTCCTCGGAAGAACGAGCCAAAGATGGTCAGGATCGAGGAGGACATGAAGAACACGGTGAAGATCGCGATGGCGAGTTTCCGATCAGAGGGTCGTACCGATGGGTTCCGGTCCACGTAGGGGATGAACATCAATGCGATCATTCCGAACGTTGGCAGGAGAACACCGGCGACCTGGGGATCGAAGTACGCAAGCAGCTCCTGGAGCCCGAGGAAGTACCACGGAGCCTTCGACGGGTTCGGCTGTTCATTGAAGTTGGCGAACTCAAGGAGCGGCGCATCAATGAATACAGACATCAGGGTGAGGAGCGCAAGCATCACGAGGAGTGCGACGAACTCGATCGCGAGCAGATGCGGCCACACATTGACCCGGTCCACCGGCTCTCTCGTCGTCCCTTGAATCGCGTTCGCCTTGACAACCGTCAGAAGTCGTTGGGTACGAACCCCCGGTGGTGGACCACCCAGCACCGGCGCCGCTCCGGTCGGAGCCGCAGCGGGTACCCCCATGGGGGCAGCGGCGGCGACCGCACCTGCCATCATCGGCACGCCGGTCCCATCCTTGCGGGCCCTCGCAAACATCGCTCGTTCGAGAATCCGTCGTGGCACACCATGCTTGGCGGATTCGGCATCAAGATCCCGGGCTGGGCCGCTGGCGGCAACCGGCATTGCTTGCACCGCACCAGGCGCCGCTGCCATGGGGGCACTCATGGCAGCCCCGGGCGGGGGTGCCTCACCCTTCATCCGAGCGAAGACGACCTCGAACGGTTGTCCGGACGCCTTTGCTCGCGCTGTGGCTGACCGCCTCAGGAGATGTTCTGGTACCTGTGCCACTCGATCTCCTTAAAGGGGTCCAGAGATTCCACCATCTTTACGGACCCGCCAGAAGTGGACGGCCATGAAGATGGTGATGACGAACGGGAGGAACAGGACATGGAGGACGTAGAAGCGCAGCAGGGTGTCGGCGGTGATCTGGACCCCCCCAACGAGGAGGAACGACACTTGTGCCCCGAACACGGGCGCGTACGCCCCCATGTTCGACCCGACGGTCACGGCCCACAACGCAAGTTGGTCCCATGGCAGCAGGTACCCCGTGAACGACAGGAGAAGGGTCAACAGCAAGAGGATGATCCCGACCACCCAGTTGAACTCACGCGGTGGTTTGTAGGCACCGTGGTAGAACACCCGGGTCATGTGGAGGAACACCGTGATCACCATG
>CAZULI010000223.1:0-2895 GCA_964621095.1 uncultured Acidimicrobiaceae bacterium
CGGAACCGAGGGTGGTGCTCTCAGCAGCGAGGACGATCTGTTGGGCGAGTGTTGCGAGATGAACCATGCGCTACCCCTTCATCAGATTCAGCTCGTCAACATCGGCGGACTGCCGATTCCGATAGATCATCAGGATGATCGCGATACCGATGCCCACCTCGGCGGCTGCAAGAGCGATGACGAAGAGGGCGAAGATCTGCCCGGAGCGGAGGGTGTCCTGGAGATACACATCGAACGTGACGAGGTTGATGTTCACGGCCGCAAGCATGAGCTCAACGGAGGCAAGCACCAGCACCGCATTCTTTCGGGTGATGACGCCGTAAAGACCGAAGGAGAACAGGGCGGCTCCCACGATGAGGAACTGAACGACGGTCATGACGCCACCTCATCATCCCGACGGGCGATGGCAATACCACCGATCAGTGCAGCCAGGAGCACGAATGACACGACCTCAAACGGGATCGCGAACCGGTCGAACAGCAGTATGGAGAGTGTGTTGGTCGCCGTGGGCTCGAACGCTGCGATGGCTTCATTGCCGAACGCATCAACCATCGCCCACGTGATGATGCCGAACACGATGATCGACAGCAGTGCCGCGGCGGCCTTGATGATCCCGACATGGCTGAGGTCTGCATCTGCACCAAGCGGTGCCCTGGTGATCATGATGCCGATCAGGAACAGGATGACGACGGCTCCGATGTAGACAAGGACGACCGTCCATCCGACGAACTCGGCTCCGAGCATGAGGAACATGGCGGCGGTACCAGCGAGCGACACAACGAGATAGAGCACCGCTCTCACGATGTTGTTCGAGGTGACCGTGCGCCACCCCGCGAACAGGGTCGGGATCGCGATGACGAGGAACGCCCAGTTTGCGGATTCGCGCAGGATCTCAGAGGTCGTGACGGTCATCGGGACTCCAGCGCAGGGGGTGCAGGCACCGTACCGAGCCAGTAGGTGAGCTTGTCCATGTTGTGGAGGAGGTCAACGACGTTGCCCTCGGAGTACTCGTACTCAGGGGTCCAGAACAAGGCGTCGAAGGGGCAGACCTCGACGCAGATCCCGCAGTACATGCACAGCGAGAAGTCGATGTCGAACCGGTCGAGGGTTGCCCGAGCACGTGGCTTGCCACCGGGCTTCAACGGAGGCTGTTCCTCCTTGTGCCCCTCGATGTAGATGCACCAGACGGGACACTCACGGGCACACAACATGCACACCGTACAAGCTTCGACGTCAAGGGAGATGACGCCTCTGGCCCGGGACACCGGTTCCTCCTGTACCTCGGGGTACATCGTCACCGGTGCCCTCTTGACCATGGTCTTGAGGGTCAGCCACATCCCTTTGAAGAGTCCCGGGAATGGAAATCGGACTGTCTTGTCCATCACAGTGCCACCTTGAGTATCGACACGATCGCAATATTGACCAGGGCGAGGGGGATCAACCAGTGCCACGCGAGGGTCTGGAGTTGATCCTCACGAAGGCGTGGCCATGTCCACCTGATCCAGATGATCACGAACACAAGGATCGCAATCTTGATGATCAACACGGCCGGACCAAGGACGTTCTCGAGGTTTCCTGTGACCCACGGAACGTTGTACCCCCCGAGATACAGGGTGGCGGCGATCGCAGAGAGACTGATCATTGATGCGTACTCACCGAGGAAGAACATCGTGAACCGGATCCCTGAGTACTCGGTGAGATACCCCATCGTGAGCTCAGACTCCGCGATCGGCATGTCAAACGGGATACGGGAGAGTTCAGCAACCGCGGCAATCATGAAGATGGCAAATCCAAGAATCTGGCCCTTGATGAGGAAGGGGGCCGAGATGTCGATGCCGGCCACGGTGAACCACGTGTCGGCCTGTGCCGCAACAATGCCGTTGAGGGACATCGTGCCTGCCTGGATGACGACGGCCACAGCGGCGAGGACAAGGGGGAGTTCGTAGGCGATCAACTGGGCAGCGGCACGCAACCCACCCATCAGTGAGTACTTGTTCGCCGACGACCAACCGGCCATCAGGAGGCCGAGAATCGACAGTGACGAGATGGCAAGAATGAAGTAGATCCCGAGATCAAGGTCGCGACCGACCATATCGGGACCAAACGGGATCACGACAAAGACGGCGAGGGTTGACATCATCACGACGTAGGGCGCCAACCGGTAGATGGTCCGGTCGGACCCTTCGGGGGCCAGGTCCTCTTTCTGGAGGAACTTCAGCGCGTCAGCCAACGGCTGGGCCCAGCCCCAGCGACCACCCGCGTAGTACGGCCCAATTCGTGCCTGCATGTGGGCACTGGCTTTGAGCTCGACGTAGATGGCCACGAGTGAACCGACCAGCACGAAGCCAAGAATCAGCACCAGCTTGACGACAAGTTCGACCCAGATGTTCATCGATCCACATCCCCCAGGACGAAGTCGAGGGATCCCATGATCGCCACCAGATCAGGGACGAGCTGATCCTTGAGAATCCATGGCAGGATCGAGAGGTTCGAGAAACTGGAGGAACGGATCTTCACGCGGTACGGAAGCCTTCCACCCTCTGAGACGATGTAGTACCCGAACTCCCCTTTCGGGTTCTCGGCCCGTGCATACACCTGCCCTCTCGGCGGCTTGAGAACACGAGGCACCTTCGTCTGGATCGGTCCGGTCGGAATCTGCTTGACAGCTTGGCGGACGATCCTGGCTGACTGCCTGATCTCCTCCATTCTGAGGACGTACCGATCGAAGCAGTCGCCGCCCTCACGAACGGCGACATCGAACTCAACCTGGTCGTACGGCAGGTAGTTGTCGACCTTGCGCAGGTCGTAGGCGACCCCGGATGCCCGAAGGTTCGGACCGGTGAGCCCGTACTCGAGCGCCTTGTCACGGGGGATGACACCAACCCCGACGGTACG
>CAZULI010000224.1:0-2887 GCA_964621095.1 uncultured Acidimicrobiaceae bacterium
CGACTTCGAGGGTGCCGTCGCGGCCGCGGCGATGTACAAGGACATCCTCGGAGCAGGAAACTACTTCATCGAACTCCAGGATCATGGTCTCCCTGCCCAGCGCAGGATCATGGAGGATCTGCTACGCATTGCAGACAAGGTCGACATCCCGCTTTTGGCAGCGAACGACTCGCACTACACCCATGCGCACGAGGCCGAGGCCCACGACGCGTTGCTCTGCATCCAGACGGGGTCCATCAAGTCAGACGAGGACCGCTTCAAGTTTCACTCCCAGGAGTTCTACGTCAAATCGGCGGCCCAGATGCGGAGCCTGTTTCCTGAGGACCGCTTCCCTGGCGCGTGTGACAACACGCTGCTCATCGCTGAACGGGCGCAGGTCAACATCGACTTTGACCGCACCCTCCTGCCCCCCTTCACCGTTCCCGATGGGTACGACGAGGACTCGTATCTGCGACACCTCGTGCTCGAGGGTGCGGCGGAGCGGTACGGGACGCTCCCAGAAGAACACGCAGCACGCATCGAGTACGAGCTCGAGGTCATCTCGAACATGGGGTTCTCCTCCTACTTCCTCATCGTGTGGGACCTCATTGCGTACGCAGCCACCCAGGGGATTCGGACCGGGCCGGGGCGGGGGAGTGCTGCGGGATCGATCGTGGCGTACTGTCTCAAGATCACGGATCTCGACCCCATCGAGTTCGGTCTCATCTTCGAACGGTTCCTGAACCCGGGCCGCCGCGAGATGCCTGATATCGACATGGACTTTGACGAGCGGTACCGCTCGGAGATGATCCGCTACACCGCGGAGAAGTACGGCTCTGACCATGTTGCCCAGATCATCACGTTCTCGACGATCAAGGGGAAACAGGCGATCCGGGATGCGGCCAGGGTGCTCAACTACTCGTACTCCGTCGGGGATCAGTTGGCCAAGGCGATGCCGCCCGCAATCCTTGGCAAGGATGCCACGATCGACCAATGCCTGACCAAGCCCGACAGCAACGCATCTGCGAACGACCGGGACCACTACAACGCCGCTGCCGGGTTGCGCGACCTCCTCAACACGCTTGACGGTGCGGCTGAGATCATCGAGACGGCCCGGGGGCTTGAGGGGTTGCGACGCCAGGACTCGATCCACGCAGCCGCCGTCGTCATCTCCCCTGAACCCCTGATCAACATCGTCCCGATCCAACGCAAGGGCGAGGGTGCTGAGGTCGTGACCCAGTACGAGATGCACGGGGTGGAGGAGCTCGGCCTTCTCAAGATGGACTTCCTCGGTCTTCGCAACCTCGCCACCATCGAACGAGCCCTTGAACTCATCGAGCGCAACACGGGGGAGCGGCCGGACATCGACCACGTCCCCCTCGACGACGAGAAGGTCTACGAGATGTTGCGGGCAGGGGACTCGATGGGGGTGTTCCAGTTCGAGGGTGGGCCGATGCGTGCCCTCATGCGCAACCTCGGTCCTGACGTGTTCGAGCACCTCATCGCACTCAACGCGCTCTACAGGCCGGGACCGCTCGGTGCCGGCATGCACCTTGAGTACGCCGACCGCAAGAACGGGAAATCCCAGGTGGAGTACCTCCACGACGACCTCAAACCGGTCCTGTCCGGGACGTACGGCATCATGGTGTACCAGGAACAGGTCATGCAGGTCGCCCAGCGCATGGCCGGGTTCTCCATGGCCGACGCCGACAGCCTCCGCAAGGCGATGGGGAAGAAGATCCCGGCGGTGATGATGCAACAGGAGGAGAAGTTCGTCGCCGGCTGCATCGCCAGGGGCCACGAGGAAGCGCTCGCACGGGAGCTCTTCGGGTTCATCGAGCATTTCGCCGGGTACGGTTTCAACAAGAGCCATTCGGCGGCGTACGCCCTCGTCGCGTACCAGACCGCGTGGCTGAAGGTGCATCACCCAGCCGAGTACATGGCTGCAGTCCTGACGTCGGCGAAACAGAACAAGGACCGCACCGCGGCGTACCTCCACGAGTGTCGGATGATGGGGATCCATGTTGCGGTCCCCGGCGTCAACGTGTCCGACCGCGACTTCCTCGCCCACGGCGGGGAGATCATCTTTGGTCTGTCGGCGGTCCGCAACGTCGGAGAAGCGGTTACCGATCTCATCGTTGCCGAGCGGACGCAGAACGGCCCTTACACGTCGTTCTTCGATTTCATCGACCGGGTCGATGTGCAGGTCCTCAACAAGCGGACGATTGAGTCCCTCATCAAGGCAGGGGCGTTCGACACCCTCCACGCCTCCCGTCGCGGCCTCCTTGAGGTGGCGTATCAGGTCGTTGACACCACGGTCTCACGAAGGAGGGCCGAGGAGTCAGGCCAGTTCTCCCTGTTTGGCGGCATCGCCGCCGAGGTTGGGGATGCGGTGCCGGAGATCCCTGACCATGAATGGGACAAGAAGGTGTTGCTGGGGTTCGAGAAGGAGATGCTGGGGCTCTACGTGTCGGATCACCCGCTGCTCGGTGTCGAGAAGGTCATGGCAACGATGACGGACACCGAGATCCCCGACCTGTGGGACCGGGAGGACCGTTCCCAGGCGACCATCGGCGGTGTGATCGGTTCGCTCAACCGGCGGTACACCCGAGCCCAGAAGCCGATGGTGTACTTCACCGTTGAAGGTCTCACGGGTGCAGTTGAGGCGGTTGCGTTCCCCAACGTGATCGAGGAGTACGGTCCGATGATCCGTGAGGACGCCATCGTCGTCCTCCGCGGGAGGGTTGATCACCGTGGGGATGACGTCAAGTTCATCGTCCAAAGCGTCAACGAACCCGAACTCACCCACGACGACAGCGTTCGTCTCAGGGTCGCTGCGTCCCGCATGTCAGAGGCGTACGCCGCCGAATGGCTCTTGTTGAAACCGTACCCGGCGAAATGCTCGATG
>CAZULI010000225.1:0-2857 GCA_964621095.1 uncultured Acidimicrobiaceae bacterium
CCCCAGTGGTATCGTCTCGATCCGACCCGCATCAAGGGCAGCCTGGAACGCCCGATGCCCCGCCTCGGTACGGACCAGGGTCAGCGTCCAACCATCCAACCCGATCCCACCCGCAGAAATATCAGCGTTCTCAGCCCCGTAATCAAGACAGTACAAACACGCAGGACGGGCAAACTCCTGATACTGCTTCAACGACGTCTCACGCACCTCACCATCATCAAGCCGGACCACCACCTTCCCCTTGATGTTGATGTTCTCGATACGGTCCGGATCCACATCGATCATCTCCCCCAACTTTCCGATGCTCTCATGGGTGAACGCCTCAGAACACAACAACCCGATCACCAAACTGATGTTGTCCCGGTACCACGCAGCAGTCGAAAGCGAGATACTCGAGTTCTGCTGAAGCCGTACCCCATCCACCTGACACGGCACCCCCACCACCGCAATCGGCGAGACCCCCCGACGCATCGCCTCACGCAACGCCAACGTGTTCGGCGAGTACGTATACCGCGACCCGACCGCACCAAGAACCTCCTCACGAGTCGTCGCAAGCAAAGGACGACCAATCTGGCGCTGATCAGGCTCCACATCACCAAGAACAACCCCCGCCAACGTCCCCGTATCAAGCCCATGCACCAACAACGCCGACACCAGACCACCATCCTGCGCGTTGGCAGCCAACTCAGGATCCGTCGCACGGGCATACACCCCATACCCATACGAACCAAACCCCTTATCAACCTCAGCCGGAGGGAGATGATGAAGCATCACCGGCAGATCACTGTCAACCGGCCGCAACACCGGACACGCCTCAACACACAACACACACAACACACACGCCGACGTCCTCGTATCCACCGGCTTCTCATCCACATAATCAAAAACATCGACAGGACAGATCGCCACACAAGCAGCACACCCGATGCACTTGCCGGCCTCCACCACCTCATCCATCAGGAAATCAACCGCCCGAAACCCGCCCCGGTTCAACTCCCGACGCCACGCATACGCCCACTCATTCGGATCCGAACCAGCATCCCGCAACGACCGGTACAACTCACCGACCCGCACCGTCTTCGCATCAAGAGAACGCACCCGGCCCTCAGCCACGGGATCCCCCGCAGCACCCGACCCCCCGGCAGAAGCGGATGGAGACATCTCAGGCGGCACGGTTCACCCCATGCACCATCCCCCAGCAATACCAAGAGCGATCCATACCAGCTTGCTCCCTGTCGAGTGAGGCCCGATCGTACCTGGTTGTCTCGTCGTTCTGCTCTCTCCCCATCATGGGTTGCCCGCAGGTATCCTTTGATGACCACGGAGGAAGTGTTGGTGAGAGAAGGCGTCGGTCCGAGGGACTGGCCCACAGCGACTGAGGACACCAGCGACCGAAACAGGAGGCGGCATGAAGATCGTTGTCGGGTTCATTGATACCCCAGAGGGTCACGCAGCAATCGAACTGGCGATCGAAGAGGCGAAGCTGCGCCAAGCGAGCCTGGTCATTGTCAACTCCATGGTCGGGGGACACCACGACCGGCCAGAGGAGTACCTCGCAGTGAGCAGGAGTTACGACGAGCTGACCAAGCGGTTGGACGATCTCGGCATTGCGTACGCCACCCACGAGTACGTGCGGGGGGAGAAACCCGTCACCGACATCGTGAAAGCCGTCAACGAACACGGTGCAGATCTTGTCGTCATCGGCATCCGCAAACGGTCAGCAACCGGCAAGATGATCCTCGGTTCCAACGCACTCGACATTCTTCGGGAATCCCCGGTTCCCGTTCTCTGCGTCAAGGCGTAGCGTCCGAACACCAGGCGGGGAGGTGAGCCGTCCCGCCCCGGGGTTCCTCAGAGGTCCTTCGTCCAGGCGGCGAGGTGTTTGAGGGCTCCCAACCCGCGTGAGAGTCCACCGTCTGGCATCTCGAGCATCGGGATGATGCGCCGCTCGAACCCCTCCCACTGCTGCTGCCACGCCGCAACCTCGGCGGGTACCTCATCGGGCACGGAAACCCCGAGTTCGGCAAGCAGATGAGCGTCACCGAGGTCGTGACCATCGAACCAGAACGCTTCGAAGAGACGGTTGCGAACCTTGGAGCGATCGCCCGGAGGGGTCGCGGCGTACGCGGCGGTGGCCAACGCTGTGTTTGGCTGGATCGGTGGAACCTGCAACGGGAACTGTTCTGTTGGGCCAAGCAACGATCGGATCAGCTTGACCTCCTCGGCGTACATCGTGGCAAGCTCCCCCTCAACCTTCCTGCCTTCGCGTGGTTGGTCGGGGAGGTGTTGGACGGCACGCCATTCGACGATGGTCCCACCTGCCGCTTCGAGGGCGGCTGCCCGGTGGCTTGCCAGTGCCGAGAACGGACAACTGAAGTCGCCGAAGAGGATCATGGTTGCTGGCGGGGTGACAGGATCAAGCATCTCTGACTCCTCTGGTTCACAGACAGGGCCGCACCCGGGTTGGGTGCCTGGCTGGCGTCATGTGTGGTTCTTCAGTGTACGACCCAGCGACCCGGGTTGACCCGCTCCGATGCAGTGGAGCTGGCACCGCCGCATCGTCCACGCAGGAGGGCGGACCGGTGAGACGTCTGATTGTTGGGTGATCGCCCGTCACCCCTTCCTTGAATCGGGGTCTCAATACTTCGGTAGAGTCATGGAAGGAGGGGTGCTGCGTGACGAGCTCTGCCAGCCAAGACACGATCTGGGTAACGAGTTTTCGCGACGCTGACGAGACGCAGCGGGACCTGCTTGGCGGCAAGGGGGCTGGTCTTGCGGCAATGACCCAGATGGGTCTCCCCGTCCCTCCCGGTTTCATCATCACCACCCAGGCCTGCAAGGCGTATTACGACGCTGG
>CAZULI010000226.1:0-2825 GCA_964621095.1 uncultured Acidimicrobiaceae bacterium
GGCGTCGTCAAACGAGTCGGTCCATGGTCGAGCCTCAGCTCGGGCCCATCCCCGGCGCAACGAAACCCTCCCTGGCCATGTGCCGCGCTGGAAGACTCGGTACGTTGTGTCGGTGAACGGCATGTTCCTCCGTGGTGTCACTTCCTACGATCACAGGCTACCCGGGGTTTGGATGAGCGCAGTTCATGGGACAATCCCATGATGTCAGTCCACCTGGTCACGAGCCGCATGAGCCTCGAACACACCATGCCCGCTGGTCATCCCGAACGGCCCGAACGGGTCACCGCGGTCATTGACGCCATCAAGGCATCCAAACACGCCTTCACCGAGATGGAGGCGCCCGTGGTTGACATGGACCTTCTCCGAACCGTCCACGACGCGCCGTACATTGATCATGTCCGAGCGTTCTGCCTCTCGGGTGGTGGTTCATTGGACCCCGACACCCATGTCGTGCCCGCATCGTGGGAAGCCGCGACTCGTGCCGCGGGCGCCGGTCCTGCGGCGGTTGATCGCCTCGCAACTGGGTCAGGGACGGCGTTCGTCGCGGTGCGACCTCCGGGACATCACGCTGAACGTCACCAAGCGATGGGGTTCTGTCTGTTCAACAACGTCGCCGTCACGGCGGCGTACCTCCGATCGGCGGGTGAGCGTGTCGCGATCCTTGATTGGGATGTCCACCACGGAAACGGGACGCAGCACACGTTCTACGAGGACCCCGATGTGCTGTACGTCTCCCTGCACGAGTTTCCGTTCTACCCGGGAACCGGGTGGGTGGACGAGGTTGGTACCGGGTTGGGCCGCGGGATGACGGTGAACATCCCCGTCCCTGCGGCCACCACGGCCGCCTCATATCTTGCGGCGTTCCGTCAGGTCGCCCTGCCACCCATCCGCCAGTTCGCACCCAGCTGGATTCTCGTCAGTAGCGGGTACGACGCCCACGCCCGCGACCCCCTCGGTGGTCTCACCCTCGAGTCGGTTCACTACGGGTGGATGGCGTCGCTCCTCACGTCGCTTGTCCCGCAGAACCGCATCGTCTCGTTCCTTGAGGGTGGGTACGACCTGGCTGCGCTCGGGACCGCGGCGGTCGCGACCCTTGATGGTCTTGTCGAGGGCACCGAACCCGCCGTCTGGCCGAGTGAGATCACGGGGTCGGCTGCCAAGACGGTCGACATGGCACGCAACGTCGTGGGAACGTACTGGGACCTGTGACCACAACTTCATCAAGGCACCCCAGGAGGTGGCCGATAACGCCAACGGGGAAACGAAGGCGTCACAAAGGATTGGCATCATGTCGGCCACACCAACTCTTGAGGAGCTGTTCGAGCGCCTCCACGCACTGGGAGGTTCAGATCTCCATCTCAAGGTTGGATCCCCACCAACATTTCGGATTCACGGGGAACTCCGGACGGCTGAGTTCCCGTCCCTGACACCGGACGACACGGAGGCGTTGCTCAGGGCGATGCTGCCAGCACACCTTGCGCCCCCGGCAAGTGGGCGGGACGTCGATTTTGCGTGGGGGAGGCCGGATCTCGGGCGGTTCCGTGTGACGAGTTTCACCCAGCGTGGCTCGATCAACATTGTCGTTCATGCGGTCCCCCAGATGAGTGGCACCCTTGACGCTCTCGGACTCCCACAGCCGATCATGAGGCTGGCAGACGAGAAGCAGGGTCTCGTTGTGGTGACCGGGCCGGCCGGCTCGGGGAAGACGACAACGTGTGCGGCGCTCATCGATGACATCAACACCAAGCGCAAGGCGAACATCATCACGCTGGAAGACCCGATTGAGGTGCTCCATCGTGACAAGCAGGCCATCGTGAGCCAACGCGAAGTGGGCGTTGACATCGACTCGCTTGCAATGGGCCTCAGATCAGTGCTCCGTCAGGATCCCGACGTCGTGTATGTGGCGGAGCTTCAGGACAGTGATGCCATCGAGGGTGCCCTGGCTGCTGCCGAAGCGGGACACCTCGTGCTCACGACCATGCATACGACGGATGCGGTCGAGACGGTCCACCGCATCCTTGATTCATTCCCCTCCTTCCTCGAGCGGCGAATCCGACAGATGCTCAGCTCGTCGCTGCGTGCCATCGTGTCCCAGCGGTTGATTCCACGCGCTGACGGCTCCGGCAGGGTGCCAGCCGTTGAGGTGATGCTCAACACCGAGGCGATCACGGAACGACTCGTGGGGATCGAACCGATGCACACCTTGTACGAAACGATCGCCGAGGGTGCGTTCTACGGCATGCGAACCCTCGATCAGGCGATCGTGGAGCTGTACGAGGCCGGAGAGGTCACGTTCTCGGACGCGTTGATGCACGTCGCATCGCCTCGCGACTTCAAGCTTGCGACCGGCGCGTTCACGGTTCCCGCGCTGCAGTAGGAACCCACAACACCGGTGGGAGGTTCTACTCTTGCCGCCATGCCAAGCTTCACATGCCGCGACTGCGGGGCCTCATTCGTTCTGTCACAGGACGTGCTTGAGCGGTACCCCGGATGGACGCCGAGCCAGTGCAGAAGCTGTCGTGGGTCATCTGCTACGTCCAAACGGGCAGTCCACAACCGCCGGGTGAAGCCAACCGATGCCGGTGCGGTGACCGACCCATCAACCGGCGTGTTCACCGACGGAAGCTCTGTGCCGAACCCCGGACCCGGGGGGTGGGGGGCCGTGTATGTCGTGGATGACAGGATTGTCGCGCAGGCCAGTGGAGCCGATCCTCAGACAACCAACAATCGCATGGAGCTCACCGCGCTCATCGAGGCAGCATCCCTCGTACCGGAAGGGGTCGCCGCAACGGTGTACTCGGACTCCCATCTCGCCGTCCGTACGA
>CAZULI010000227.1:0-2824 GCA_964621095.1 uncultured Acidimicrobiaceae bacterium
GATATTGCACGGCGTCAAGATACCCGGATTGGATAAGTGCCTGTTCCATCTGCGGCTGTAGCCGTGCCAAGTATTGCAGATTAAACGGGGTCTTGACTATCTGTCCATTGACGATTTCGAGCTTGGTCAGTAGGCTGGTCAGTCTTTTATTGAGGTTGGTCACAGCCCTGCTCAATTCCCGCTCAAATGCCTTGACCTGAGCGTCAGCCAGTTTCGCCAGTTCCGTTGTCATCCTCATCCTCAACGCCCAAGGCAGCGTTTAGGTTGTTTGTGGTGGCGGTGTTCCTGCGGGCATTGCGCTCCTGTATCTTGGCAAGAGCCTCCTCTGCCATTTCTTCCGTCAAATCCGGGTTGAGATCCATTAGGATTTGCACCCGGTCAATCGTGCCATTGGAAAGCTGCCTAGCGTAAAGCTGCTCTTGCTCAAGCGGATTCGATTCAAAGGCAATGTCCGCAAAGTCAATGGTCACTTCCGGGCTTGGCGGGAAACGGAAATTGTTATTAATCGAATAGCATTCCATCATCAGGATGATTAGCTCCCGCACCGATTCCCGGTAAAACTCACGCTTCAGCACATTGCGGTTGATAATATCCATCTTGCTCAGTTTAAGCTGATAGCCGGAAGTAAAGCTTGAGGCATCACGGGAAAGGCTTTGAGCGGACAGGCCATTGAGCCGGGCAACATTGGTGATATACTGATTCGTGATTTCCCAGTATTCGGTGAGCCTGGGGCTTGGCGTGATATACTCGGCTCCGCCCATCATGTCCCCGCTTGTCGTGTAGGGGATATTGAGCCTATGTGTCACGCCCCAGGGTATGGTCTGTGATTCGGGCAGCCCTTTTGTGACCAGCGTTGAAAACGCCTGATAGTCCAGCATGATTTGTAGATTGGTAAGCCGCAGATTGACCACCTCATTAGCGGCCACGATGCTTGACCCCTCATCCGGCCAGAACTCGTCAAGCTCAGATGATACGGTAAACCACGCAATGGGAATCCGCTTGTATGGGTTCGGCTCGGCCCTGAGCGTCTCGCCTATTTCCTGCCCGTCTGCGCCAAGCCGCACTTCCCGGTATTCCATATCAGTCCAGACCGCCCATCTGCCCGTGTCGTCTCCGTTCGGGGTGTTCTCCATTTCGCTCAGGTAATAGCTCACCTTGAGAGCGCGGGCATGGTCTTGCGGGTCCTGCTCCACAATGCAGCGGTCGGGCGTGATGAGGTCCAGCACGATATACTTTTGATCAGTATGCCAACGGGGGCAAATGCCGACCTTGTTTAGCAGTTCTGAATAGCGGTCAGCTTGAATAAGGCGGGTCGGCAAATGGCTTTGGTCGATCAGCTCGGCCAGCTTGTCCTGCTGCGGGTCGCTGGCCTCGATGCTGATGTCTGCGGGGGTCTGGAACACAAGGGCCATGTCGTCTATCATTGCACGGGTAAGCGCGTAGGTCGTGGCGTATTTGGACATCACGTCCCACTCTTTGGGATAGAGGTTGCGCAGGATGTCGCTCAGGTGTTCGGTCTGGTTGTTGCGGTAATAGTCGATGTATCTGCTGGCTGTTTTCCTGCGCTTCACATCTTCATTCCATTTTGCCGCTGCCCGCTGTTTGTTGAAATCAATCATTGTTCTGCCCCTGCCGATACCGGGTCATTAATTGGCGTGGAGGGTGATATACACGTCCCCGGTTCCGATAGCGGCGATCTTGCAGCCCTTCGGAATGATGAGATAGTCCACCATAGCGGCGGGCAGATACATATCCGCATCTGTGGCGGTAGGAGCGGCGGAAATAGCGATATTCATTGCGGCGGTGGCAACGATCCGCACAAGCTGGTAATCGGTGGCGTTGATCACGGCGGCAGTTGCGGCACTGGCACCGCTTGGGCTGACTTTCACGGTGGCACCGGGACAGAACACGGGGATGCTGGCCCCATTAGCGTCTTTCAATAAAACTTCGTCAATCATTGTATCTCCTAAACATTGTTATCTAATACCCCACAGCCCCGGCTTGTTTTCCAGAGCGACCATGCCATAGCCAAGAGCGTCCGATATGTGCGATAGCTGGCTGTCCTTTTCTTTGGCCACCTGCCCGTATTCGTTGGTGACAACCTTTTCCATGTCATTGATCAGCTTCTTGCATTTCGGGTCAATCAGCAGCCGGTGCTTGTCGAAAAGATTATTGACTATGTTAAGCCTTGCCCGCTCCGGGATGTTGCGTGTCCCAAGCACCTGGAATCCATGCTGTTTCAATATGTCGATATCCGTGTAGTCTGCGCTGGTCTTCCTCGCACCGCCTGTCATATCGGGGCATACATACACGATCCTGTCACGCCAGTCCTGCGCTATGAGTCCGGCCAGAGCTCTCGTGTTGCTGTTTGGTATCCAATATTCGCTGACCACGCTATAGCTGTTCCCCGCCACCTGCATGACCACGGCGGTCATGGGGTTCACGTTAAAATCTATGCCGATGTAGATCGGCTGGCTCGGCTCGGTGGGGCAGGGGCGCACATGGGTCTCACGCCGGAACATATAATACGCCATTGAGTTGTTGAGGTTGACGAACTCGCCTTCGAGGTATTGCTTCGCCAATAGCGCATCGTATTGCTCCACGAGGTTGTCTATGTAATCGGTCGGCAGGAATATGTTGTCTCTCGTCTTGGCTCGGATCAGCTTGAAATTGGGGTTTTCAGAATTGCGTTCCTGCCAAAGTTCGTAGGTGTAACGAAAGCCTTCGGGGGTGGTCACGGCGGCGACTGTGCCGTGTTCATACTTGCGTGTGCGGGCAATGCACTCGTTCCACACATCACGCTGGTTCTGGATCCCGGATATCT
>CAZULI010000228.1:0-2785 GCA_964621095.1 uncultured Acidimicrobiaceae bacterium
AGTACGCACGGGTGCTTTCCCACCTCGATGTGGAGTACTAGAGCAGGTTCATCCTGAAATGCGAGGAGGGGGACACCCTTGGGTGTCCCCCTCCTTCATTCACTCTTCTGTTCGCTCAGCCTGGCTTGACAGCGTCCTTGAACGCCTTGCCGGCCTTGAACGCTGGAACCCTCGTGGCCTTGATCTTGATCGCGTCCCCCGTCTGTGGGTTCCGGGCGTCGCGAGCGGCACGGTTGCGGGCTTCGAACGTCCCGAACCCCGTGATCTGCACCTTGCCCGCCATGACAACCCCACTGACGATCACGTCAAGTGTCTCGTTGATCATCTTCTCGGCCAGAGCCTTCGACTCGCCGGTGTTGCGAGCGACTGCTTCGATGAGTTCACCCTTGTTCATTGAAAAACCTCCTCATGTCCACGACGATCGTGGAGCGAATTACACGGGTGTAATCCTACCGCAGCACCCGTTAGATCAACAACAATACGGCTCTTGCGCCGTTTGACGCATGTTGCCACGTTTCGTTTTCACGTTCCGTTTCTAGTACTCGATCTCTTTGAGGTCGGCGACCTTCTCCGCGACGGCAACCGCAGCTTCCGCGAGACCGGCCCGCTCACTCTCGGTCAGTTCAACCTCGAGCACCTCCTCGACGCCGTTGGCCCCGAGTTTGGCGATCACACCGAGGTAGACATCCGAGATTCCGTACTGGCCCTCCATCCAGGCACACACCGGCATCTCAGCGCCCCGGTTCTCGATGACCGCCTTCACCATCGATGCCGCGGCAGCCGACGGTGCGTAGTACGCCGATCCTGTCTTGAGGAACGCGACGATCTCGGCCCCACCATCCCGGGTTCGTTCCACCAGCCCTTCGATGGTCTCGGCATCAAGGATCTCACCGATCGGCGTGTCGCCGATCTTGCACATCGATGGCACCGGAACCATCGTCTCGCCATGGGAGCCGAGCGTGATCGCCGTGACGTCAAGAATGTCGGCGTTGGCTGCCTCACTGATGAAGTGGGCGAACCGGGCGCTGTCAAGCATCCCCGCCTGTCCGAGCACACGGCTCTTCGGGAAGCCGGAAACCTCGGCACACAGCGTCGTCATCTGATCAAGTGGGTTCGTGACAACGATGATCACGGCGTTCGGGGAGTACTTCACAATCTCCTCGGTGACCGCTTTGATGATCTTGGCGTTGATGCCGAGGAGGTCCATGCGGCTCATGCCGGGTTTGCGTGGCAACCCTGCGGTGATGACGACCACATCCGAGTTCGCTGTGTCGGCGTAGTCGTTCGTGCCGGTGACCATGGTCCGGTACCCAAGGATCGGCCGGGACTGGTTCATGTCAAGGGCGAGACCCTGCGGCAACCCCTCGACGATGTCCGTCATCACGACTTCGTCGACGATATCCCACTCAGCGATGCGCTGCGCTGTCGTGGACCCATACTTTCCTGCCCCCACCACGGTGACTTTGGCCATTGTGGTGACTCCTTTCCGTTGTTGTGCGCCCATGGCGTGACGCCATGGATTCGGGTTGTCAGCGCAGTGCTGGCAACCGTCAGCTTCTTCACATTCTCTCGACGATGGCCTGCGCGAACTCAGAGCACTTGACCTCGGTCGCACCCTCCATGAGGCGGGCGAAATCGTAGGTCACGATCTTGTCACTGATCGCTGCTTCCATGCCTTTGACGATCAGATCGGCCGCTTCACCCCATCTGAGATACCGCAGCATCATCTCGCCCGACAGGATGATCGATCCGGGATTGACCTTGTCGAGCCCTGCGTACTTCGGTGCGGTGCCGTGCGTCGCCTCAAAGATCGCAACACCCGTGTCATAGTTGATGTTGCCACCCGGCGCGATGCCGATGCCACCGACCTGGGCAGCGAGGGCATCCGAGATGTAGTCGCCGTTGAGGTTCATGGTGGCGATCACGTCGTACTCCGCCGGTCGGGTGAGGATCTGCTGGAGGAACGCGTCCGCGATGACGTCCTTCACCAGCAACCGCTCCCCCGGATCACCGCCGCAATCCTCCCATGCAACCGCAACATCAGAGAACTGCTCCCGGACGACCTCGTACCCCCACTCCCGGAACGCACCCTCGGTGAACTTCATGATGTTGCCCTTGTGCACCATGGTGACCGAGTTCCGTTTGTTGTCGAGTGCGTACTGGATCGCGGCTGCGATGAGACGTTTGCTCCCGGTTTCAGAGATCGGCTTGATACCGAGGCCCGAGTCCTTCCGGATGTCCCATCCGAACTCAGCGTCGAGGAACGCCAGGAGCTTCGCTGCCCCCTCGGTCCCCGCCTCGAGTTCCTTCCCTGCGTACACATCCTCGGTGTTCTCCCGAAAGATCACCATGTCGACGTCCTGTGGACGCTTCACGGGTGAGGGAACACCGCTGTACAAGCGCACCGGCCGGAGACAGACATACAGATCGAGGATCTGGCGCAGCGCGACGTTGAGACTCCGTATGCCGCCACCAACCGGTGTCGTGAGAGGACCTTTGATCCCGACGAGGTACTCCTGGAAGGCGTCAACGGTGGCGGCCGGAAGCCACTCCCCCGTCTCGTTGAACGCCTTCTCACCGGCAAGCACCTCAACCCAGGTGATCTCCCGGTCACCCCCGTACGCCTTGGCGACGGCAGCGTCGAACACGTTCTGGGCTGCTGCCCAGATGTCAGGACCAATGCCATCGCCTTCAATGAAGGGATTGATTGGTTTGTTGGTTACATTGAGTCCTTATTCGGTTTTCGTTATGGATTCATCCATCGATTCTCTCCATGCCTTGCTTG
>CAZULI010000229.1:0-2769 GCA_964621095.1 uncultured Acidimicrobiaceae bacterium
GGGACAGTTCAGTGAGCGTCTCTGGGTGCAGTTGGCAGTGAATCGTTATCTCTTTTAGCCATCAGCGGCGACCCGAGTGGTCGTTGGACTCGTTGTCGTGATCGTGGTGATGGGGTTCCAGTCGGGCCTTCAGCGTGACCGTCTGGCGACAGCGGGGCCCATGGGGGAGTACTCGAGGTACGTGGTTTCAGATCTGCATCTCCCGACTGATGCGCTTGCTCTCGTCCGAGCCATTGATGGTGTGCAAGCAACAGCCGTCATTGCAGTCGGTGAGAGTCATGCCGAGCGGGCCAACCCGGGTGAGATGATGGGCGATGAGCCAAACCACGCCACCTCCCAAGACCTTGCCCCCTCGACTGACAATGGTCTGCCTGTGAGTCCGGTGGTTGACATAACGTTCGCCACCTGTGCCGACTTCGCTGTCATCGTTGATACATCGGTCGACGTCTGCCGTGACGGCGTCAGCTACCGTCTAGATGCTGGACTCAAGCCCGGTGAGATGGTCGCTCTGACCCCGGGCAGCGGAAGCGATCCGGAAAGTGGAATCCTCGCGATCCCAGAAGGGGCTTTGGCGATGCCACGTCCCGGTCCAGAGGCGCTCTTTGTCGGCCAGATTCTTCTGCCGCCAGAGTCCCTGCCAACCGATCTCACGGAGGTGTCCGTTCGGCTGCTCATTGTGTCGGACTCTGATCCTGAGATCGTTTCGAAGGTTGCCTCATCGTTGGCCTCCCTCACTCCCACTGCGTCGATACGGTTCGTGGACGACAACTTCGAGTTACAGAGCCAAGTCTTGGTCTTCATGGGCCTTCTCCGTGTCTCTCTGCTGCTTGGCGTTGTTGTGGCTGTGGTAGCTCTCGTGGTTGCCAGTATTGACCGTGCCATTGAAAGAAGGTCGAACATTGTGGCGCTTCGGTTGGTTGGCGTGCCGACGAGGCTGCTACGAAAAGCACAGGCGGCACAGGCCGCGCTTCCGATGGTGGCCGGCGCCGCAACGGCCATCGGTGTCAGCAAGATGATCGAACAGGCAACCGTCGCTGTGGGCGGTTTCGGCGTGGGATGGCAATGGCGCAGCATGGCCAACCAAGTTGTTGTAGCGCTTGTGATGGTTGCCATCGTCGCCGTTGGCGCAGCTCTCGCGCTCGGTCGTCGGATCGACGTCTCGTTGATTCGGCGGGAGTGATTTGAACCTGTGATGCTGTCCTTCATCAGGGGGTGTCCTGCTGAAGCGGATTCCGATGGGGAATGGCCCAACCCGGTTGTGATCAAACCCTGTCCGTGCAACGGCTGGGCCGATTGAGCCGTAGATTCACTGGACGACTTCTGACTTGTGACTTTGGAACGGCATATACTCCTCATCTGTCCCGGCGGTGCCGTGACAGGTCGGGCAGCGTGCCTGACGAATCATCGCGAAAGCGGCGAACAAGGCGGCGTAGCTCAGCAGGTGAGAGCGCGCGACTCATAATCGCGAGGTCGGCAGTTCGAGTCTGCCCGCCGCTACTGCGCGCACCACAAGACATGTATCAGAAAGAACGGATCGGTTCGGGAGGACCACACCATGGGTAAAGCGAAGTTTGAGCGGTCGAAGCCGCATGTGAATATTGGCACGATGGGTCATATTGATCATGGGAAGACGACGTTGACTGCGGCTATTACGAAGGTGTTGTCTGAGGCTGGTTCTGGGTCGTCGACGTTTACGGCGTTTGAGGATATTGATAAGGCTCCTGAGGAGCGGGAGCGGGGGATTACGATCGCGATTTCGCATGTGGAGTATGAGACGGAGAATCGTCATTATGCGCATGTGGATATGCCGGGGCATGCTGATTATGTGAAGAACATGATTACGGGGGCGGCTCAGGTTGATGGTGCGATTTTGGTGGTGTCTGCTGCTGATGGTCCTATGCCTCAGACGAGGGAGCATGTGTTGTTGGCGTTGCAGGTGGGGGTGCCTGGGATTGTTGTGTTTATGAATAAGGTTGATCAGGTTGATGATGATGAGCTTCTTGATTTGGTTGAGCTTGAGGTTCGTGATTTGTTGAATGAGTATGAGTTTCCGGGTGATGATGTTCCGGTGATTCGTGGTTCGGCGTTGAAGGCGTTGGAGGGGGATGTTGAGGCGGCTGGTCAGATTCTTGAGTTGATGGCGGCGATTGATTCGTATATTGCTGAGCCGGTTCGTGAGACTGATAAGCCGTTTGCGATGCCGATTGAGGATGTGTTTTCGATTACGGGTCGTGGGACGGTGGTGACGGGCCGGATTGAGCAGGGGGTGTTGAAGGTGGGGGATCAGGTTGAGATTGTTGGGTTGCGTCCGTTGCAGACCACGACGTGTACGGGGATTGAGATGTTCCGTAAGTTGTTGGATGAGGGGCGTGCGGGGGACAATGTTGGGTTGTTGTTGAGGGGGATTGGGAAAGATGATGTGGAGCGGGGTCAGGTGGTTGCTGCTCCTGGGTCGATTACGCCGCATACGGTGTTTGAGGCGAATGTGTATGTGTTGACCAAGGATGAGGGTGGGCGTCATAACCCGTTTTTTGATGGGTATCGGCCGCAGTTTTATTTCCGTACGACGGATGTGACGGGGTCGGTGAAGTTGCCTGATGGGACTGAGATGGTGATGCCGGGTGATAACACGGCGATGACGGTGACGTTGGGCAAGCCGATCGCGATGGATGAGGGGTTGCGGTTCGCGATTCGTGAGGGTGGCCGTACGGTGGGTGCTGGCCGGGTTGTCAAGATCATTGAATAACTGAACAAACGAACAAAGAGAGA
>CAZULI010000230.1:0-452 GCA_964621095.1 uncultured Acidimicrobiaceae bacterium
GCGTCAAAGATCCGGGGTTGGTTCTCGAAGGAACGCAAAGCCAGTGCCCTCACCGAGGGACGTGACGCCGTTATGGCAGCGCTGCGCAAACACGGTCTCCCCCTCCAAGGGGTTGAATCCGACCTCGGGAAGGTGGCGTCAGAGTTCGGGTTCGACGAGCTCGATTCGATGTTCATGTCCGTGGGGGAGCACCGGACAAGCCCACAAACCATCGCCCAGCGACTCGATCGGAGACGCAAGCCAAGCAACGTGGCAGAGGCGGTCCAAGCGGAGCGTCTCCCGACGCCACACAAGCGCAAACAGCATCACGCAGGGGACGTGATCGTTGAGGGCCTCGAGGACATGCTGGTCCGCATGGCGAAGTGCTGCAGCCCGGTTCCCGGGGATGACATCGTGGGGTTCGTGACCGTTGGTCGCGGTGTCAGCGTCCACCGATCCGACTGCGCCAACAT
>CAZULI010000230.1:462-2748 GCA_964621095.1 uncultured Acidimicrobiaceae bacterium
GCCAACATGGGGTCGCTCGCCACCACGGGGGCCGAACGGATGGTTGATGTTGCCTGGGCGTCAGAGCAAAGCGGCACGTTCTTCGTCTGGATCCAGATCGAGGCCCTTGACCGGCCACGGCTGCTGCGTGACGTCACCACGGTGCTCTCCGACGTCGGCGCCAACATTCACGCATCGTCGTCGGTGACGGGGCGGGACCGTATCGCCCTGCTCAGGTATGAGATCGAACTCTCCGACCGGGACGTCCTTGAGTCGGTCCTCAACGCCGTGCGTTCCGTCGAGGCCGTGTACGACGCGTACCGCCTCGTCATCTAGTCTGACCGCCATGCTCATTGACGCCGCCCCCTTGTGGTATTTCGAGACCAACACCTACGTCGTCGCCCCCGGACCGGGCGGACCCGCCGTCGTCGTGGATGCCCCAGCGGATCCACGGGGGATCGGGGAGCTCCTTGCCAGGCACGACCTCACCCCGGTTGCCCTCCTTGTCACTCACGGCCATGTGGATCACGCAGGGGGTGTCGATGCGGTTGCCACGAGCGGCGTCACGGCGTATCTCCATCCTGACGATGTGGACATGGCACGTCACCCCCGTGAACAGCTCCGTGCACTGATGGGGGCAGGGGCCGACAACCTCGTCGATGCTGCGGTGACGACACTGTTCAGCGACCTTCATCACCGCCAGCAGCTCACCCTCGCGGGGATCCGGTTCACGGTCCTGCACACCCCTGGGCACACCCCCGGACATTGTTGTTTTCACGTCGAGGGTGAAGGGGTGTTGTTCAGCGGGGATCACCTCTTTCAGGGGTCGATCGGGCGCACCGATCTCCCCGGAGGCTCCTACGAACAACTTATGACGTCGATGCGGGACTCAGTCCTGCCCCTCGATGATGCGACGAGAGTCCTCCCTGGTCACGGCCCCTCCACTACGCTGGCGGCCGAACGACTCTCGAACCCTTTCTTGAGGGGCCTCCTATGACCTGCCCGACATGACCCAACAACGCCGCCCGCAACTGGTTCGTCCCAAGGGGACGTTCGACATCCTGGCCCCCGAGTCCGATCGGTGGCGTCGCGCCCACCGAATCTTTGATGATTTGGCGGAACGATTCGGGTACGACCTCGTTCTGACACCCCTGTTCGAACACACGGAGCTGTTCTCCCGCGGCGTCGGTGAGGACACCGAGGTCGTCGAGAAACAGATGTACACATTTCTTGATCGTGGCAACCGGAGCGTGAGCCTGCGACCCGAAGGAACGGCGTCCGTGGTCCGTGCCGTGATCGAGCGTGGGATCTCCGGCCGGTTCAAAGGGGCGTACTGGGGACCGATGTTCCGCTATGAACGCCCCCAGAAGGGCCGGATGCGCCAGTTCTATCAGGGCGGTATCGAGTACATGGGTTCTGACTCACCCGAAGCGGACGTGGAGGTCATCGAGTTCGGCGTCCGGTTTCTTGAGCAACTCAAGGTCCCGGGGGTGGAGGTGCATCTCAACTCGATCGGCGATGCCGCCGATCGCGCAGCGTATCGGGGGGAGATCGCGGCGTTCCTCAAAGCCCATGAGGATGAACTCTCGGATGACGCCAGGAGGCGCATCGACACGAACCCGTTGCGTGTGCTCGACTCAAAGGCGGACGTTGATGTTGTCAAAGGGGCACCGGTCCCGCTCGACCATCTCGGTGCCCCCGCAAGAGACCACTTCGCGGCCGTGCGTGCGGGTCTTGAGACGCTCGGCATTCCGTATGTCATCAACGACAAACTGGTACGGGGCCTGGATTACTACAACCGAACGGTCTGGGAGTACGTCCCAACCGAGTACGGCGCCGCCCAGAGCGCAGTCGGAGGCGGGGGCCGGTACGACGGACTCTTCGAGCTCCTTGGCGGAAAACCAACCCCTGCGGTGGGGTTGGCAATGGGGATCGACCGTACGCTTCTGGCGTCTGACCTACCAACGGATACCGCACCGCTGGATATCTTTGTGGTCGTGGCCGACGAGACGCTGCGCCCCCAAGCCCGCATCCTCGTGTCGGATCTGCGATCCGGCGGGGCTCGGGTCGACATGTCAGACACCCAGCGATCGATCAAGGCACAGTTCAAGGAGGCTGACCACCGTCACTCCCTTGCCGTGGTGGTCGTTGGCGACGAATGGCATCGCGGCGAGGTGACGATCCGTGACCTCGCAACGGGTCAGCAGGAACTGATTGAAACGAAAGAGATCATGGCATGGATGAAGGCCCGAGGATGACAGGACGCATGAAATCGATTGGTGCAGGAACGCTGCGGGGGACCGATGC
>CAZULI010000231.1:0-2695 GCA_964621095.1 uncultured Acidimicrobiaceae bacterium
GGAGGCTCATTTCTCTCGGGGTTCATCGCAGGCACGGCGGCGTCTATCGTGGCCGACCTGCTCCCCCGCCGTGCGGCAAACCCCATGCTTCGGATCGCGGGAGGCGCGGTGACCGGGTATCGGACCGCACGTTCTGCCTCTCTCGGCAGGGGCGCCGCCCATGACACGAACCCTCATGCCGCAGGGTGGTTGGATCTCGGAGCGGAGATTGTTTCCGCAGTGGCGCTCTCCCGGGTGATCCTCGAGACAGACTCGGCGCTTCCACGAGCCGGTGCCGTCGCCGCCGTTGGGCTCTCGACGGTTGCGGACACGGGCGCAGCGATGGCCGAGCGCACCGACCCGTTCAGCACGAAAGACGTTGCCCTCAGCGCAGGGGTTGGGGTCGGTGTGATCGGCGGCGCGGCAGTACTCACCTACGGGATCCGGCTCGCTGGATACCTCCCGGCACGGAGGGTCACGAAACGCACCGCACGGGCAGGGGTCTCCACGCTTGGCTCACTCGTGACCGGTGGTGTCATCGCCTGGGGCACCAAGCAAGCGTTCCGTCAAGCCACCGGCAGACTCGCAACCGGGAACCGTGGCACCGAGGTTGCGTTTGCCGAAGCACCGAGCTCCCCCAATGTCTCCGGTGGTCCGGGGTCGACGATCCCCTACGGAACCCTCGGGCTCCAGGGGAGACGATTCGTGTCCGACGTGACCTCGGCAGCCAACATCGAGGAGGTCATGGGAGAGTCCGCCATGGCTGACCCCATCCGTGTGTATGTCGGGGTTGACACTGCTGACTCAGCTGAGGCACGCATTGATGCGGCCATGGCCGAGTTGGAACGGACAGGGGCGTTCGACCGTTCGATCATCATCGCGGTGTCGCCATCAGGAACGGGGTACGTGAACCCGATCGCGGCGCAGGCTGCCGAGTTGATGTCCCGTGGTGACTGTGCAACGGTTGCGGTGCAGTACGGCCTTCTCCCCTCACTCCTGTCCGCAAACAAGGTCAGCGACGCCACCGCCCTCCACGGAGCCCTCCTGAGGCGCATCAGGAACGTCATGGAGGCGTCCGGATCCCCCGCGAGGCTCGTTGCCTACGGGGAGAGCCTGGGAGCCCTCACAAGCCAGGCAGGGGTCGACGCCGTCTCTGACCATGACGAACTCATCGTGGAGCGGGCACTCTGGGTCGGCACCCCGAAGGGGTCAACCCTGTTCGACCGCCTCGCCCGGGCCGGAACCCCGGTGTTCGACCAGCCTGCAGACCTTCTCCACCATCTGGAGGATCACGCCGCCCCACGGTACGTGTTCCTGAACCATCACAACGACCCCGTCACGACGTTCGCTCCGACGGATTTCTACCGAATGCCTGCCTGGCTCGGCGCTCCCGATCGGGGGCGTGGTACCAACCCCAACCAGCGCTGGGTTCCGGCGGTCTCGTTCCTTCAAGGTGCCATCGACACGAAGAACGCCGCCACGGTCATTCCCGGCGAGTTCCTCTCCACCGGCCACGACTACCGGGCGGATCTCGCCACCTTCGTTGCGGCCGCGTACGGGTTCACAGTGAGCGATGTCCAGATGGGCCGGATCGAGAAACGGCTGCGGGAGTCAGAGCTTCGTCGGGCCGGTCAGATCGCCCTTGGCAGGGTGCCAGCGCCTGAGGCGCCACGCTGACGACCGGTCGTCGATGCCGCGTCACCCAGGCTTGACCGACCCGGAAGGCTCGTCCTCCATGGCCGAGGGGTCCACCGCTGAGCCTTCGATGTCGTCTCGGCGGTACGGATCCCCTCCCGCATCCATCGCTCGGGACACGTTCAGGCCGACAAAGAGGATGATCCCGACCGAGAGCCCGAAGCCGAACGTCGGGAACGCGACAAGCCGGAAGTCGTAGTCCCGGGGCTGGATGTCAAGGGTGATGGCACCTGACGGGTGGAGGGAGCACACAAAGAACCCTCCGTACGCGGGTTGGAGTTCGAACCGTCGCACGGTGTGAGGAGGCACCTGCCAGTTGCCAAGGGTGTGGGGCACGCTGTCGAGGTTGTCAAGGACGAGGGTGTCGTCGGCGAGGAAACTCCAGGTCGGTGGGATGTCGAGTGGGTTCTCACCCTGTTCGATGAGGACGTGGGACCCCTCGGGGATCACGATCGTGCGGGTCACGGGTTGGCGTGACCCCTGGGTGTACAGCACGAGCGCCAAGGAGGCGAGACCACCAACGAGCAGCGTCGAACCGACCATGAGCACGATCGCCTCGATGAGTCTCCGCCGGGTTGAAATGTGCTTTTTCGCCCGGGAGGGTTCCGTCATCTAGAAAAGATACAGCGTCGGGTAGATGATCACCCAAGCAAGGTCAACGAAATGCCAGTACTTGATGACACCTTCCACACCCCAGTAATCACTCGATCCGAAATGGCCACGGAACCCGAGGAAGAGGATGATGAAGAGCGTGACGATGCCGGTGCACACGTGGAACGCATGCAGGCCAATCAGCATGAAGTATGAGGTTCCGTACGGGGTCCCCGGCGGGTAATGCTTGATGGCTTCGGTCAGCTCAATGCCCACCCCACCGAGAAAGACGAACGCAAACACGATGGTCAGGATCGTGAACACCTTGAAGTTGCGGCGGTGGTTGGTCTTGATCGAGACTTCTGCAAGGTACGCGCTGATGGAGGAGGTCAGCAGCTTAGAAGAGAAGCAGAAATTAAACGAACTAGAG
>CAZULI010000232.1:0-2695 GCA_964621095.1 uncultured Acidimicrobiaceae bacterium
ATGCCAAGGCCGAGGCCCTGTACGCATGGGCCGACATCGGAACCGTGGTCCACGCGATTCCGTAAGGCTCAGTCGGTCGGCATCGGCCGATCGCCGCGTCGACCTGCAGTCGGTTTGGTCTGTTTGAGCGCCGCCGTCTGGTCGCGGGGGTAGCGCCACGACATGATCGCAAGCAGCGTTCGGTCTGACACCGTGCGGAAGGACCGCACCTGTGCTCGTCGCTGTCGTCGGGCCGATCGCCGGCTGAGGACGCTCCGGTACGATCGCAGCTTCGCACGCCCAAGACCTGACCCTGCACGCAGCGCGTAGATCCAGACGGCGATCTCCGCAGCGATGAGGACCGGGCTCATCACAACCAGGGTCATGGGGTGGAGGTAGACGCTGAGCATCTCAATGCGGTTGCGTTCAAGAAGGAAGAACTTCTCCTTGGACATGGTCAGGGCGTAGTCGTGTTGGAGGGGTGGGGTGGGGATGTGCCACGTCGTGTACCCGACGGATCGCAGAACCCATGACAGTTCCACGTCCTCGTGGTACAGGAACCCGCCTTCGTACCACCCGTCGACAGCGTCAAGGGCTGCGGTCCTGATCAGAAATGCGGCTCCTTGCAGCCCGGGTGTCTGGGTGGGTTCCGTGGCAGCCGATGAGATGGCGTTCCCGAGGTTGCGGTTGAATCCGACCCCCGTCTTGTGGATCGAGAGACCCTCGGCGTTGAGGTGGTCACTGTCGGCGAGCCCGACCGTTGGGGAGCATGCACCGATGTGCGGATCGGCTTCCATGGCGGCGATACAGGGGGTGAGCCAGTCCCCCGTGGCAGTGCAGTCGGCGTTCATGACCGCGAGATACGGGGTGTCGGTGTGGGCGCGTGCCAGGTTCACCCCGTACGCATACCCGCCGTTGCGTGGCGCATCAACGGCGGTGACCCCTGCAGTCCTGATTGCGAGCTCCCTGGCGATCGCTGATGTTGCATCGTTTGAAGCGTTGTTGACGATGATGATCGGCCAATCGGCAACGCTTCGGAGCGAGTCGATGCATGCCTTGAGGGTTATGGCGTCGTTGTAGGCAACGACAACGATCGTTGCGAGCCCCGTCATCGTGTTCGGTCGGCGACGAGGGTGATGAAGAGGGCGGCGGAGAGAAGTTGGAGCCCGAAGACCGCCCCGGTGGCCGTGAGGACGAGAGATTGGGTCGCGGTGAACGCAGGTCCACCAGACAGGACCCAGCCCGCAATGGTCACCACGAGCCAGATACCACAGACTGCGGTGACCAACGAGCCGACCACGACCGCCCAGGTGCGTATCCCAGGGGAGGTGACCCGATCGAGTAGGGGGGCCACCGCAAACCCCAGATGCCGTCGGTAGACGGCACCGGCGATTCCGAACGTGAGGAGTTGGAACCCAGCGAGGATTCCGAGGGAGGCCACGATGAAGGTGTGGATGGAGAGACCGAGGTACCCCGTGACGATGGGACCACCCGCGAGCGCAACGGCCCCGAGGAGTGATGCCCCCATGAGGATGAGTCCTGGCAGACCGAACAGCAGCAAGGGCCGGTAGATGAGGACGAGTTTGAGGATGCGACCAAGGATTCGTGCCCCGTCCCTGAACGGTTGGAGCTTCTTGTCCCCGATCCTTGATCGGTACGCGATCGGAAGGGATGCGACCCGGAGTTCCTGTTCCTTGACCTTGATACCGATCTCCACCTCGATGTCGAACCCCTGGGCATCGGTGTTGAGTGCCGCGAACGCTCCTCGCCGGAACCCGTACAACCCGCTCAGGTGGTCGCCACGAGTCAGCCCGTGCAGCGTCTGGAGGACTCGTTCCATGATCCTGTTGCCGATCCGGTTGAGGCGTGGTGTGTTGTCTGCATCAAGTGTCCGATCGGCCCGGACATAGTCGTGGTCTGCGAGGAGATTGATCATCTCGGGGATGACGTCTGCCGGGTAGGTGGCGTCGGCGTCCATGAAGATCACCACCTCACCCTGGGATGCGGCGAACCCGGTCCTGAGTCCTGCCCCTTTCCCCCGATTGGTCTTGTGGCGCACGACGGTGCACCCGTTGGCGCGTGCCACGTCCGCGGTTGCATCGGTGCTGGCATCGTCGACCACGATGATCTCGGCATCAGGCACGTGCGACCGGATGTCTCTGACGACGATCGGGATTGCCTCTGCCTCGTTGTACGCAGGGAGAATGATCGAGACGCTCCCGACTCCGGGCACATGTCCGGCGTCGTGTTCAATGGCGGTTTCGGCGTCGTGGGGCACCATCACACGATACCCGACACCCGACATCCGACTTTGGTGTTCACCGGGGTGGGGGTGGGGGAGGCGGCGACTGCTACCGGCTCCATTGTCCAGCAACGGGGTTCATCCAGGAACTGCCGAACTGGAACACGATGTTTGCTGCGGACTGGGTGAAGGTGTCCCTGAGATAGAACGTGCGGGTACTGGGGCGGAACACACCGAGGGTGTCCTTGCCGTCCGCGTTCCAGTCGCCCGCGATCACCTTGTCACCTGCCACGGTCCCGCTGTAGCTGAAGGACACCGAGATCGACGCGGTCTCGAGATCGTTCATCAGATAGACCATCTTGGTGGAGGGTCGGTAGACCCCGATCGTGTCCTTGCCGTCCCCGTCCCAGTCCCCGACGATCGGCTGGTCACCGGGTTTGCCGAACGGTACCGTGATGTCAGCCACGCCCTGGG
>CAZULI010000233.1:0-2689 GCA_964621095.1 uncultured Acidimicrobiaceae bacterium
GGCCCTGGGGCTGACCGGGGAGGACTCCGGCAGCAACGTCTGGGCAGGTCGACTCCGACTGCTCGGTCCGTTGGACAGTGTCACCGAGTGGCGGGCGACCCCACGCATCGGGATCACCAAGGCTGCCGATCGTTTGTGGCGGTTTGTGGCGAACTCCGAGAACCCGTCCTGATCGCCTACGCTTTCACCTCATGCCAACTGCCATCGAACAATTTGAGTACATCACCCGAACCGTCGATGTGACCCTGCCGGAGGGGGCCCTCCTCAGCCAGCTGGAGCGTGCCGTCCAAACCGGTGTGCCCCTTCGGGTCAAGCTCGGTGTCGATCCCGACGTCACCCTTGGCTGGGCGGTCGTCTTCGATCTCCTTCGCCGGTTCCAGGAGATGGGCCATACCGCTGTTCTGATCCTTGGCGATTTCACCGCACAGGTGGGCGACCCGTCCGGAAAATCCTCCACGCGCAAGCGTCTCACCGATGAACAGGTCAACGCGTACGCGGACCGATGCCTGCCGACGATCAAGTCGCTGCTGCTTGAGGAGAACCTCGAGATTCGACGCAACTCTGAGTGGCTCGGCGCGATGGACATGGCAGACGTCCTCACCATGACGGCCCAGGTAACGGTCGCCCGCCTCATGGATCGGGAGGATTTTGCGACTCGGTGGAAGGCGAATGAACCCATCTCATTGATCGAGTTCATGTATCCGCTGCTGCAAGGAACCGACTCGGTCGCCATCAAGGCCGATGTCGAGATCGGCGGCAACGACCAGCTCCTCAATCTTCTCATGGGGAGGGATCTCCAGGAGAAGGCCGGCCAGGCCCCCCAGTCGGTGGCCACCGTTCCCCTCCTCGTCGGAACCGATGGGGTCATGAAGATGTCCCAATCGATCGGGAACTACATCTCGGTACGGGAGGACGCGGGGGAGATGTTCGGTAAGACCATGTCGATCCCCGACGACCTGCTCGGACAGTGGTTCCGCTTGGCAGCAGGATCAACCGCAGCCGAAGTTGCAGCCATTGAGACCGGTCTCGCCGATGGCTCACTCCATCCGGGGGAACAGAAGCGGCTTCTCGCCCGACGGGTTGTCGAGCGGTACCACGGTGAAGGCTCCGGGGCGGTGGCAGAGGCCGCGTTTGATCAGATCTTCCGCAAGGGGGGAGCACCAGACGAGATCGCCGTTGCACCCCTTCCGGAAGGCGACGAGATCTGGATTCCAGGAGCGCTGCTCCAGGCAGGTCTCGTGGCGTCAAACGGGGAGGGCCGACGGATGCTCGACCAGGGTGCCATCAAGGTCAATGGCGAGCGCGTCGATGACGAGACCGTGCCGAGGTCGGTCCTGGTTGACGCCGTGGTCCAGGTCGGCAAACGAAGGTTTGTTCGTTTCACGGGGTGACCGTTCACCCGCCACCGTGACGATCCATGGAGGGATGGGCGGGGAAGCCGTTCCCTTCCCCGCCCAAACCCACGGCTGATCCGGGGGATTATCCGATCAACCCGACGGTTGTCAGCCAGTTCGTGGCAACCTGCACCGGGTCGTCACCCACATAACCCACGAGACGGTTCATCTCAGTGAGAGCCTCGGTGGTCAGCTTTGCACTGACCCCGTTGAGCACGGTTGCGAGGTCATCGCCGTACTCGTCAAGGATCGATGTGGCGATGGCGGGCACCACGTTCTCGGCAGGCTGGAGGCCTTTGTCATCTTCAAGGAGTACGAACCCTTCAGCGGCGATCACACCGTCGGTGGTGAAGAGCATGCCAACATCGATCTCACCCTCCTTGAGTGCCGTCACGGTGAGCGAACCGCCTGCATCGAGCGGTCGGAACGATGCAAACGTGAGGCCGTACACGTCCTGGAGTCCCACCAGGCAGAACGCCCGCTCCGGACATTCGGGTGGACCACCGAGACTGAGCGTTCCGTTGGAGGCGGCCAGGTCGCTGACGCGTGTAACGCCCAATGTTTCAGCCGTTGCTTTGGTGACAACGAACCCGTTCTTGTCCTGCGCGGCGGCGGGTTGAAGGACCGAGACGCCTTTGGGGGCCCACGCCGCCTGGAGTGCCCGCCAGGTCGCCTCGACGTCGGAGGTCGCGTCACCTCCGAGGTGGGTCAGCGCCGACCCGGTGTACTCGGGCACGAGCAGAAGCTCCCCTGCCTCAAGGGCGGCGGCGTAGATCTCCCTCGTTCCGACATTGAACTTGCGGACCACGGGGAACTCCGCATCCTCGAGGGCCTGGGCGTAGATCTCGGCGACCAGTGCTGATTCGGTGAAGTTTGCTGATCCAACCACGATCGGCGTCCCCTTCCGGGACCCCCCACCGGAGGAACATGCAGCCACCACGAGCGCCAGGACAACGGCCACGACGGCGAAGGTTCGGATACGCAGTGTCGGCATGGGGTTCTCCCTCCTGTGGCCGGTGTGGTTCGGGGGCTGGGTCTGCCGGGGAACGATCACGGTACCGTCGATGGAGACTTCCGGTGACGGTCAGGACGTATTCGTCCGTGCCGGGCCCGCGCTGTGGGAGCGGCGACGCACCATGCGCTCGGCCAGTGAGAACAACATTTCCACGACAACCGCCAGCACCGCCACGAGCACACCCCCGGCGAATACTTCCACAAGGTTCTGGCTGGCGAACCCATCAATGATGTACCGCCCGAGGCCTCCCCATGCCACGAGCGCGCCAAGCGTCGCCGTA
>CAZULI010000234.1:0-1763 GCA_964621095.1 uncultured Acidimicrobiaceae bacterium
CGGGCGACCGAGCCGATCTCGCTCTCCGCCTTGCCGCCGAACGCGCCACCGTTGCTGATCAGTTCGACGGTGACCTTCTCCGTGTCGACCCCAAGAATCGCAGCGATCTGATCACGGTCGTCCCAGATGCCCTGCCCACCCGAGTACACGTGGAGGGTTCCGTCCTCTTTGGGAACGGCGAGCGTCGACTCCGGTTCGAGGAACGCATGCTCGATGCGCTGGGTCTGGAACACCTCGTGGACCACATGGGCGGCGTTGGCGAGGGCTGTCTCGGTGTCGCCACGCGAGTAGATGCTCTGGGAGAGTTTGTTGCCTTCGAGTCCCCAGACAGCGTTCTCGTCCGAGGCGAGCGCCACGTCAACGTCGGTGAAGGGAACGAGCACGTCGTAGGCAACGTCGACCAGTTCCGCAGCGGCTCGGGCGGTACGCATGTCCTCAGCCACAACGATGGCGATCACATCTCCTGCGTAGGAGGTTCGCCCACCAACAGGAATCATGAGGGGCCAGTCATGGTGAATGAGCCCGACCCGCAGTTCGCCGGGGACGTCGTCGGCGGTGAACACCGCCACGACACCGGGGTGGGCGAGTGCGCGCGTCACATCAATGGAGACAACGTCCGCCCTGGCGTGTTCGGTGAATCTCAGAGCGGCATGGAGCAGGCCGTCCATCCGGATGTCGTCCACGTAGCCACGATCACCAAGGGCGAGCTCGATGGCTTCATACTTGACGCCGTCCCCACCGACCTTCCCGGAACGATCACGGGACGAGACGGTCTCCCCAGACGCGAGGAGTTCAACGGCTTCGATGATCTTGGTGTACCCGGTACAACGGCAGAGATGGGCGCCGAGCCGTCCCTCAATGGTGGCTCGGTCAAGAGCGCTCCCCTTCTGATCAATCAGCGCCTTGGTCCGCACGATGATGCCGGGGGTGCAGAACCCGCACTGGAGTGCACCCGTGGTGGCGAACGCGTTTGCATACCGAAGTCGTTCGGCTTCGTCGAAGCCTTCGAGTGTGGTGATTGGCTTGTCGACCGCCTTGTCGAGGGTGACGAGACAACTGGCGACCGCCTTGCCGTCAACGAGCACCGTGCAAGCCCCGCATTGTCCTGATGGCGAGCACCCGTCCTTGGGGGACGTGATGGAGAGACCGTCTCGCAGTGCCGACAGCAAGTGCGGGTGGCCTTCATCCACGTCACGCAGTTTGCCATTGACGTTGAGTTGTACCCCCACGGTCAGTCTCCTTCTTCAGCGATCAGGCGGTAATGCTTGGGTATCCGGTACCGCTTGAACTCGAACAGCGTGTTCTTGTAAAAGGAGCAGAAGTCGAGATCGAGTCGGGCGACTGCAACCTCGTCGCCGGTCGTGATGCACCGGGCGACGACCTGTCCGGACGGTGCGTAGATTGCCGATTGGGCGAGCGAATCGATCCCTTCCTCGATCCCGCCTTTGGCGACACCCACGACGTAGGTTCCGTTCTGATACGCACCAGACGCCATGACGAGATCGTTGTGGAACCCGGCCAGTGCGTTCTGTTGAGGGTCGGGGTCGTAGTGGAGCGGGGTGTTGTACCCGATGAGAATGAGTTCAACCCCTTGGAGACCCATGACGCGGTACGTCTCTGACCAGCGGCGATCGTTGCAGATTGCCATGCCAACCCTGCCTCCGAACGCGTCCCACACACCGAACCCGTCGGGTCCCGGTTCAAAGTAGTGACGTTCGGCATGCTGGACCGGACGATCGGGTTCATGCTCCTCGTGCCCAGGG
>CAZULI010000234.1:1773-2678 GCA_964621095.1 uncultured Acidimicrobiaceae bacterium
GATACTTGGCGACGGTACTGCCGTCCCGCTCCACGAGGATCTGGGTGTTGTACCGATGGTGCGTCCCGTCATCACCGATCACCAGCTCGGCGTAGCCAAGCGAGAACCCAACGCCGAGTTCTTTTGCCCGGTCAAACAGCGGTTGCACCGCGGCGTTCGGCATCGCCGTTTCGAACCACGCCTCGATCTCGGCTGGGTCATCCGTGAACCACCGTGGGAAGAACGTGGTGAGAGCAAGCTCAGGGAAGACGACGAGTTCACAGCCACGTGACGCGGCGTCCTCCAGAAGACGAATCATGCGGACGACACAGTCCTGGCGTGATTCATCTCTCTGAATCGGACCCATCTGAGCAGCGCCGACCGTGAGATGCCGTGCCACGATGTCTTCTCCTATCCAGGGGGGGGTGCGTCGCAGGGGCGTGACGTCCATTGATGCTGATTCTCGCTGAGGGATTTACACTTTGTCAAATCGTTTTTGACACTTTGTCAAAGCGGTGATTAGTGTCCACAACAAGGTCGGTTGTGGGGTTCCCAGGAGGTTTGTCATGTCGGAGTTGGTTCGTGCGGCACTGGTTCAGGCTGCCTGGACGGGTGATTACGACTCAATGCTTGCAACCAACATCACGTACGCACATCAGGCGGCTGACCAGGGTGCGAAGGTGATCTGCTTCCAGGAGATCTTCACGGGTCCGTACTTCTGCAACGTCCAGGATCCCCAGTTCTATGACCTTGCCGAAGAGGTCCCCAACGGCCCAACCGTGACGGCCATGAAGAAGTTGGCGGCTGATACCGGGATGGTGACGATCGTGCCGCTGTATGAGCGGGTCGATGAGGGCACGTTCTACAACACCTCCGTCGTGATCGATGCAGGCGGGGAGGTGCTTGGCATCTACCGCAAGACGCAC
>CAZULI010000235.1:0-2668 GCA_964621095.1 uncultured Acidimicrobiaceae bacterium
GGGACGCAAGTACCATCCCGACACGTCTTGAGGCAACGAGCATGAGCACACCACGTCTGTCAATCACCGAGTTCGTCGTCCTCGGCGTGGTCGGAGAGGGACCAACGCACGGGTTTGCGATCTCAAAGGAACTCGTCCCCAGCTCCGAACTGGGACGCGTATTCACGGTGCGTCGACCACTTGTCTACCGAGCCCTTGACCGGCTCGTGGAAACCGGGTACGTCGCGTCGGTCTCAACCGAGAAGGGGGACGCCGGACCGGAGCGCACCATCCATCGCATCACCTCGTCCGGGAGGCGGCGACTCAACCGCTGGCTCGCCGAGCCCGTGGACCACGTCCGGGACCTGCGGATCGAGTTCCTGCTCAAGATCACCTTGATCGAGCGCTCCAACCGCTCACCTCTCCAACTGATCCAGGATCAGCGAGCAGCGCTCCGAACCACCCTGGAGGCCCTCGACAAGCTGGACACGGGTCGAACCGATCACATCGGGCTCTGGCGTCGCCACAACGCCGCGGCAGCGGTGGCGTACCTCGAGGAGTTGGAGCGACGTTGTGACGCGCCCGCGACCGAGCAGTGAACCACGATCGGTGAAATCATCAACTCCGACAACTGACGGGTCTCAGACGAGACCGAGGGCGTCCATGGCGCGACCGACCTTCAGAAAGCCGACGATGTTGGCACCCTTGACGTAATCCCCTGGCACGCCGTAGCTCTCCGCCGCCTCATGGCAGCTTCGGTGGATCCCCGCCATGATGTCGGCAAGCCGTTCCTCGGTGTACTCGAACGACCACGAGTCCCTTGACGCGTTCTGTTGCATCTCAAGAGCCGAGGTGGACACCCCACCGGCGTTGGCAGCCTTGCCGGGACCGAACGCGACGCCCGCCTCACGGAACATGTCCAAGGCGGGGGGTGTCGTCGGCATGTTTGCGCCCTCGGCAACGGCGATGCAGCCGTTCTCGATGAGCATCTTGGCGTCATCACTGCGCAACTCGTTCTCGGTGGCACAGGGCAACGCAATGTCACACGGCACCGACCACACCGAACCAAGGGTCGAGTACACGGCGTCCCCTCCGCGTCGTTCGGCGTACTGGTCGAGCCCACGCCGTTCAACCTCCTTGATCTCTTTCAGGAGGGCCACATCAATCCCCTTGTTGTCGACCACGAACCCGGTGGAGTCCGAGCAGGCAATGACGGATCCACCGAGTTGCTCGACCTTCTCAATGGCGTAGATCGCCACGTTCCCCGCTCCGGACACGACACACGTCTTCCCGTCAAGCGATTCGCCCCTGGTGCGCAGCATCTCATCCATGAAGAACGCGGTGCCGTACCCGGTCGCCTCCTTGCGCACGAGCGCGCCACCCCAATCGATGCCTTTGCCGGTGATGACGCCGGACTCGTATCGATTGGTGATGCGCTTGTACTGGCCGAACAACCACCCGATCTCACGGGTGCCGACCCCGATGTCACCAGCAGGAATGTCGGTGTACTCGCCGATGTGGCGGTACAGCTCGGTCATGAAACTCTGGCAGAACCGCATCACCTCGTCCGGGGAACGCCCCTTGGGATCGAAATCGGCGCCACCCTTGCCTCCACCAATGGGGAGACCGGTGAGGGCGTTCTTGAAGACCTGCTCGAACCCGAGAAACTTGATGGTTCCCAGGTACACCGAGGGGTGGAAGCGGAGCCCACCCTTGTACGGGCCAAGGGCGCTGCTGAACTCGACCCGGAACCCTCGGTTGATGTGGATCTCGCCAGCGTCATCCTGCCATGGAACCCGGAAGATGATCTGGCGTTCCGGCTCACAGACCCGCTGGATCAGCTTCCGCTCCGCAAGCTCGGGATGGCGCGCCAGGACGGGTCCAAGCGCGTTGAACATCTCGGCAACGACCTGGTGGAACTCTGCCTCCCCCGGGTTGCGCCGCAGGACGTCATCAAAGACGGATTCCAGTCTCGGATCGCGAGTCAGAGGCCTCGGGGAGGAGTACGGCATTCATACAGGCTACTCGGAAAAACCAACGTGTGCCTGCGTTCGGCACCGAAGGATGTCGTCCCTCACTGCATGGGTCTGGCTTCAGAGACCAAGCACCAGATGCGCCACCCCGAAGTAGATCAGGAGTCCCGTTGCGTCGACCAACGTGGTGATGAGCGGAGCTGAGACCACGGCAGGATCAATTCGCAGCCGCCTGGCGATGAACGGGAGAACGGATCCTGCCACGGTTGCCCAAAGGCAGATGAACAGCAGGGTGATCGCTACGACCAACGCCAGATCCAGTTCCCAGAACAGCGCCACGGGGATGAACGCAGCTGATGCCAGCATGACTCCGAGCATCGCGCCGGTCTGGCTCTCGCGCCAGAGCACCCGCCACACGTCACCGTCCCGAACCTCATCGATGGCAAGGGCACGCACCATTGCGGTGGAGGACTGTGCCCCCGAGTTGCCGCCTGCATCGATGAGCAGGGGGATGAACAGAGCAAGCGCGGTCACCTGGGCGAGGGCGTCCTCAAAGAGTTTCATGACGTTGACGGTGAACGCAGCGGCGCCAAGGAGGATCAGCAACCAAAGCGCTCGTGTGCGGGCGAGCCCGAGCACCGACATGGCGAGATACGGGATTGACGTTGGCATCCGCCCACCCTGGAGAGCGGCGTCCTCGCTGGCTTCGGCTTCAA
>CAZULI010000236.1:0-2661 GCA_964621095.1 uncultured Acidimicrobiaceae bacterium
GCTCGGGTGACACGAGGACGTACGGCAGCGAGAGATACGTGGGGCCTCCGCTTTCGGCTGCTGGGAGCGATGTGATGACGAACGGGTCGTTGGGGTCGCTGGGTGGCAACTCGATGGACATGGTGCCGTCGACTGTGAGTCCCGATCCGGGAGCGACCAGTTTTCCGGAAGCGAGCGCATCCGCCATGTGCTCGGCGTGGAGCGCCTCGAGCAGACCGTCGTCGGCGATCGTGAGATACGCTGTGTACGGCATGGTTTCACCCCCAGCCAACCGTTGTTCGGCGCCGTATGCGTACACCGTGAACACTTCGACGTCCCAGTCCTCCCCTGCGACCGGGAATCGGTCAGGGTCGTACCCGGTCGTGGTCATCGGGGCGGAGGCGACCACATCAACGCTGGACGCGACGACGTCAATGACGCGTTGGGCCGTGGCCAAACGGCTCGCAACGGATTCGGACCCGTTGTCGGCACCGAGGAAGACGATGAGCTGATCGGGAGCGAGACCGGCAACAGCATTGGACTTGGCCTCATCACTGAGCAGCAGGGCAGACACCGCGACGGGGAGGGCCAGTGCAAGCGTCGCCGCCGCCACGGCAGCCGCCGTACGCCGCCCGTGCCGACCCGTGTCACGTGCTGCAATCCGCAACGGAAGTGGCAGGCGGCTGGCGAGTCGGCCCACCATGGTGACGAGGAGTGGGATGGTGAGAAGAATCCCTCCGAGCATGCCGACCGCCCCAAGCGTCAGCACCGCCATCGTGCGGGTGATGGTTCCCCATGCCACTAGCACCGCTCCAACCACCACAACCAGCAGACCGGCAATGGCACGTCGTCCAGGCGGCGACGGTCTGGGGGAACGTCTCGCCAGGGCGTCGACGATCGGGATCTTGGCGACCGTTCGGGCAGGCAGCCACGCCGCAGCCACAGCGGCAACCGTTCCGAGGACCGCAGCAGCGATGATCATCGGGATGGGGAGTACGGGACCGTCGATCACACGGTTGGTCATGCGGTCGAGGGAGGGAACCAGGGAGAGACCGATCACGAGGCCGACGACGGCCCCCACAGCCGAGCCGATGAGGCCCAACGTGAAACCTCCGTAGAGGACCACGGCACGCACCTGACGTGCTTCACCGCCAACGGCACCGACGAGCCCGAGCGCGTGGAGTTGCCGACGGGTGCCGACCACGAACGCTGCTGCCGCGATGAGACCGGTCTCGGCAAGGGCCAGCACGGCGATCCCGATCGACGTGAAGTAGGACGAGAGGTCTCCGGTACGTTCCAGGACGACCCGTCCGTATGGATCGCCGCCAGCGGCGACCACGGCATCAAGAACGGCGTTCTCCTCCCCCGGTGCCGCAGCCAGGTAGGTGCTGACACTCTCCACGAGTGAGGGGTCGAGCGCATCGATCGTGCCGGGTGTCACGAGACCGGTTGAGCGGTATGTCTGTTCGGGCCGCACCACGATCCCGGTCACCACAACATCAAGGTCAAGGCCGTCAAAGGTGACCCGGTCGCCGATACCGACCCCGAAGCCGGCGAGGACATCTGGCGACAGCGCCACTTCACCGACCGCCGTCGGCTTCCGCCCATCGATCATGCGGTATCTCCCCGTGATGATTGCGTCGTCAGGGTCAGCGTCCTCAAGTTGGGTGTAGATACCGTTGCCGGCCACCACCGTGAACGACGACACGGAACGGACCACGGTTACACCGGTACCGGGGGGCAGGTTGTCGAGTGGGGTGGGGAGATCACGGACCACGAAATCGGCGGCCCCCATCTCGCCGGTGATTCGCTGCTCAGGGGTGGCGGTACCCGTGGCGATGGCGATGGACGCCGCCACCAGTCCCGCCACGGGAATGGCGATCATGGCAATCACCAGTGCGGTGCGCCAACGGTTGTTGCGGGCGTCGCGCCACGCGATGCGTCGGAGCGCCCGACGGGCCGGTCGCGGAAGGCTGCTCATGGGTTCGGCGTCACAAAGAGGTGGTCGACACCTGATGGCGCAGACTCGTCGATGACCCGTCCGTCCCGCAGGAACACGATCCGGTCAGCCCATGCAGCGAACCGTGGGTCGTGGGTGACGAGGATCACTGCCGTGCCCTCCTCACACCGCTCACGCAGCATCCGGAGAACGTTCTCGCCGGTGACGGAGTCAAGTGCGCCGGTGGGTTCATCAGCGAGCACCACGGTGCGTTCCCCAACGACCGCCCTGGCGATGGCGACACGCTGCTGCTCGCCGCCGGAGAGTTCCTCAGGGAAACGGTCCGCCAAGGCAGAGAGGCCGACCAACTCGAGTGC
Source organism: uncultured Acidimicrobiaceae bacterium (assembly GCA_964621095.1). Lineage (GTDB taxonomy): Bacteria > Actinomycetota > Acidimicrobiia > Spongiisociales > UBA5794 > UBA5794. The sequence continues at coordinate 2,296 of CAZULI010000236.1, forward strand.
CTCGGAGACAGCCTGTCGGGTGTACGCAGGGTTGACGCCGTCGAGATCGAGGGGGATCGCGACGTTCTCGGTGGCGGTGAGACTGTCGATGAGGTTGTACTGCTGGAACACATACCCGATGCGTCGTCGGCGGAGTTGAGCGAGTTCCGACATCGACAGCGACCCCAGATCGATGCCTTCGACGCTGACCGTGCCCGATGTTGGGACGTCGAGTCCCCCTGCGAGCGACAGGAGGGTCGTCTTGCCCGACCCCGACGGTCCCATCACGGCCACCATCTCCCCCGCACTGACCGAGAGGCTGACCTCGTTGAGAGCACCCACGGCGGTGTGTCCCTTACCGTGGACGCGGCTAACGGCGTTGATTAC
>CAZULI010000237.1:0-2660 GCA_964621095.1 uncultured Acidimicrobiaceae bacterium
ACCATGGAACGACTCCATCGTCCACCGCTACGTGTTCACGGTCCATGCCCTCGACGTTGCATCCCTCGGGTTGGAGAAGGGGTTCATCCACGACGATCTCCGCAGCGCCATGGCTGGCCATGTCCTCGATCGTGCCTCGCTCACCGTGGCCTACACCCTCACACCGCGCCTTCGTTGACCGGTGGGTGTGGTGAACACCAAGCGCCTCCCCAAGGCCGTCCTGGACGAACATCTCGACGGCGGGCTGCGTGTGGAGACGGTCCTCGAACTCGCTGATGCAGCGGGGTATCGGGGCCTTCCGAGTCATGACATCGAGCAACTCCGCACATGGTTCCATCAGGGCCGCTCGGGGTCCCTTGAGCGGTATCTGGAGGCGTTTGCACACACGGTCGCGGTCATGCAAACCGAGGAAGCTATCAGTAGGGTTGCGTACGAATCAGTCCGTGATCTCGCCGACGACGGGGTTGTCTACGCCGAGATCCGGTTCGCCCCTTCGCTCAACACCGTGGGCGGTTTGTCACGTGAAGCAGTGCTTGAGGCCGCCTGGGACGGTGTGCGTCAGGGCGTGGCTGAAGGCGGCATCGTTGTTGGCGGGTTGATTGTGTGCGCGATGCGCCAGGACGTTGACAGCGTCGAGGTGGCGCGCATCGCGGCTCGGGCGGCGGGGCGGAGCGTCATCGGGTTCGATCTGGCAGGTCCTGAGGCTGGGTTCCCCCCGGATGCCCACCTAGAGGCGTGTCGCATCGCCAGGGAGGCCGGGTTGGGGCTCACGATCCACGGTGGAGAGGGAGACGGCGCGCACTCGATGTGGCGTGCGATCGCCCTGTGTGGCGCCATGCGGATCGGCCACGGCGTCCATGTGGCCGACGACACGGAGTTCAACGGAACCGAGATCGGGCACCTGGGGCGGTTCGCCCGCAGCGTTCGCGACCATCAAGTCCCGCTTGAGGTGGCGATCTCCTCCAACCTGCACACCGGGTCCTACCCCACCCTTGGAGAGCACCCGTTCGGAGCCCTCTTTCACAACGGGTTCAACGTGTCCATCAACACGGACAACCGCCTCATGTCGGGGGTGACGCTGTCAGATGAGTACGCACTCGCCAGTGAGCAGTTCGGCCTGAGCCTGGAGGACCTCGGCCAGATCACCGTGGCTGCGATTGATGCCGGGTTCGGGGACCACCGGGAACGCCGACGCCTCATCGACGAGGTCGTGAAACCGGCGTACGCAGCCGAACCGAACTAGAAGAGTTTCGCCTCGATCCAGTCCCCCACATCGGCGACCACTTGGGCCCCTTCCGGTTCAAAGTGCAACTCGTGACGGAGGCCGGGATACACCCTCCGTTCGACACTGACGGACTTGGCAAGGGGGAGACTCGCCGCCGTGGGCACCAGCGTGTCGTCGGCGCCATGGATGACGAAGGTCGGAATCCGGATCTGATCGGTGATGGGCGCGAGCCGTGCCTGTTCCGCGAAGACCGCCTTCCCAAGGCCGACGGTGCCGGTCTGTTGCACCAGGGGGTCCTTGGCGTAGGCGTCACCAACCCGGGGGTCCCGAGAGAGCTGGTCACCGGAAATCGGCGTTTTCATCATCAGTTTGGGAGCGACGCTCCCGATGAGCTTTGCCGCCATGCGTTTGAGCGGCGGGGTGCCATCCCCGAGCGCAGGAGCACTCAGAACGGCGAGGTTGGGAACAGGGGCGGTTCCATCAATCAGATAACTGGCGCCGATGAGGCCACCCATGGAGTGCCCATAGAGCACCCACGGTCGGCCGCTCCGTGCCACCGTTGCTGCTGCGATGGCGGCGAGATCCGATGTGAACTGTTGGAAGGAGTCAAGGTGCATCCTGGCCCCACCTGATCGTCCGTGACCACGGAGATCGAACGCGGTCACCATGGCACCCCGGTTGGCGAGCTCGGTCAGACGCTGGGTCCATCGACCCGTGTGTTCACCGAGTCCATGTACATGCAGGAGGTCGTACCGGGGGTTCGGGCTCGTGATCGTGACGGTGAACAGCTCGGTGCCGTCCGGTGCCGTGAAGACGTCTTCGATCGGTTCCCTGGTTGCATCCATCATTGCCTCCTGCCGACAGCGGTGTCTCTGGCGTGATCCGCGAGCCATTCCCGCACCCTGTCAGCATATGCCTCGCGCTCGTGCCATGCATCCAGCCCGAGGGTGATCTGGATGCCGCCGGGGAACTCCGCCAGGCGCTTGGGGAGTCGCTCAACCCCTGACGGTGTCTCCCCCCTCGGTTCGCGCGGGGTCAGCAGAATCGCCCGGGGCGTTTCACACGGTGTGGCTCGCGTGATGTGCCGGATCTGTTCCAGTGAGCCGATGAACCGGTTGAACCATTGGCCCATCATGGCAAGTGTTGCAACGTCGATTGGTTCACCCCGCGCAATCACATGATCCGTTGGCGGAGGGAGTGCGAGGCTGCGATCCCACCGAACGATCTCACCCTCATGGACGGGTTCCAGTCTCCCTGCCCGGTTCGGCCACTCCCGTACCGCAACGTGACCTCCTGGGAGTGGCATCTGGATCGGGACACCACGCACATGCGGGATCTCGCGATCGGGGTCCGGGGTGAATCCGAGCTCATCGGCAAGCGTCGTATCGGCAAGGCGCGACCACCAGGTCGACGTCGCGGTCAGACCGTTCATTTC
>CAZULI010000238.1:0-2625 GCA_964621095.1 uncultured Acidimicrobiaceae bacterium
ACCCGCAGGGTTGGTGCGCCGGTCACGTCCCCGTTTGCGCCCGTGACACACCGAGAACGCATGTTCGGGCTCGACAACGTCACCAGCATCGAGGAGCTCGACGCGTGGAACCAACGGCTCATCGGTCTCCTTGGCCACGACCCCACCGGGTACAGCTGCGAACTCAAGATCGACGGGCTCGCGGTCTCCCTCACCTACGAGCATGGCGAACTGACCCTTGCCGCAACGAGGGGGGACGGGGCGGTGGGGGAGGACATCACCGCCAATGTACGAACGATTCGATCCATCCCCCTGGTACTGCGGAGTGACGCCCCTTCCGTGTTGGAGGTGCGAGGGGAGATCTACCTGCCGGTGTCGGAGTTCAAGGCGCTCAACGCCCGGCAATCCGAACTCGGAGCACCCCCATACATCAACCCGCGCAACACCGCCGCCGGTTCGGTGCGCCAGAAGGATCCGACGATCACCGCGTCCCGCAATCTCTCTGTGTGGATCTACCAGATCGGGTTTCTTGATGGCGGCCCTTCGCTCGCGTCCCAGACCGAGCAGATGGCGTGGCTTGGCGAACTCGGACTCAGGGTCAACCCGGCCAACAAGACCGTGAGAACGATCGATGAGGTCAAGGCGTATGTTGCTTCAGCGAGCGAGCACCGCCACGACCAGGACTATGAAACTGACGGCATCGTGGTCAAGGCCGATCTTCTGTCCGAGCAGGCCGAGGTGGGGTTCACCGCACGATCGCCGCGGTGGGCGGTTGCGTTCAAGCTTCCTCCTGAGGAGAAGAACACGCTCCTACGATCCATCGAGATCAATGTGGGGCGCACTGGCGCCGTGACGCCGTACGCCGTGATGGAACCGGTGTTTGTCGGAGGAGCGACGGTGACCAACGCAACGCTCCACAATGAGCGGGAGGTGCACCGCAAAGATGTCCGCCCCGGGGACACGGTGGTGGTCCGTCGTGCCGGTGATGTCATCCCTGAGGTCGTCGGCCCTGTTCTCGAGCTGCGTCCGAACGGCCTCAAGCAGTGGCACATGCCAGCAACGTGTCCGTTCTGTGGCCACCCCATCGTTCTGCGTGACGGTGAGGCGAAAGCAAAATGCACCGGCGGGTTCGTCTGTGGGAGCCGACTCCGGGAGTACCTCTACCACTTCGGGTCCCGTGGCGCCATGGACATCGAGGGTCTCGGCTACAAGACGGTTGATGCGCTCATCTCGGCCAACCTCATCCACGATCCCTCCGACATCTACTCGTTGACGATCGATGACCTGCTGGGACTCGAAGGATGGGGGACCGTGTCTGCCACCAACCTGATCAACGCCATCGAACACTCGAAGGGACAACCGCTCGAACGTTTGGTCTTCGGCCTTGGCATCGACCACGTCGGTGGGACGGTTGCACGCCTCGTGGCGGACCACTTCCACTCGATCGACGCCATAGCGGCTGCCACGATTGATGAGATCGTCGAGATTGACGGCATCGGGCCCGAGATCGCATCGTCGATCCAGTCGTGGTTCACCGATGAGGAGAACCTCGCGATGATCGATCGTCTGGGTGCAGCAGGGGTGAGCCTTGCCACCATGCAAAGCGATGCTCCCACGTTGCCCCAAACCCTTGAGGGGCTTACGTTCGTCATCACGGGAACGCTTGATGGGTTCACCCGGGACTCCGCAACCGCGGCCGTGGTGGAACGGGGTGGGAAGGTGACGGGATCGGTCTCGTCAAGGACGTCTGCGTTGATCGCAGGGGAGAACGCCGGATCGAAACTGACGCGGGCTGAGTCGCTCGGTGTCCCCGTTCTCGATCTCGGGATGTTCGAGCGTCTCCTGGATGAGGGTCCGGTCGTCCTCCCGGTTGTCGGGGAACACGCGGAGTAGGGACACGGGACCGCTCCTTCCTGGTCGCACGAGTAGCATGGCCACGTGTATGACTCACGGAAGTACCGCCCCGACGACGAGCCGCTGATAGCGGAGTTTCTCCGTTCGCAACGCCATGCGACGCTCCTCGCGGCAGCCCCTGGGTTGTTCCCCCAGGCGAGCATCCTGCCGTTTGTGTTCCTCGACAACGACACCGTCGAGTTGCACGCCGTCCAGGCAGACCCGACGTTTCGGGCACTCGAAGCGAACCCGAACGCAACGTTGCTCGTATCGGATTATCTGGCGTACTCGCCCCACGAATGGCTCGACCCGCACGACCAGTCCGAGGCCACGCTCCACTTCGAGGCGGTGCTTCTCCACGGCACGGCGACCCTCTCCGTTGATTCCCAGGATGTTGCCGATGCGCTCGAGCGTCTCATGGATCTCTATGGACGCGGCCCGGAAGCCGCACCCATTACCGTCGACGATCCGCTGTACGAAAAGCAGTTGCGCCGTCTCGGAGTGGTACGAATCGCCGTGGCGCAGCGACAGGTGAAATTCAAGGCTGGCATGGGAACCGTTGAACAACGCTTCGATCTCGCACGCCACCTACGGGAACGCAACGAACCCAACGACCACCGGGCAGCCGCTGTCATCGAAACCGTCACGGCACGATGGCGAGGTCTGGGCACGGAACGTCCCTGACGACCCCCTGCTGGGCGGCTACGGGAGTCCTACCAGGGAGAGTCGACTCTCACATCCAGCAGCAACGGG
>CAZULI010000239.1:0-2609 GCA_964621095.1 uncultured Acidimicrobiaceae bacterium
CACCGAATCGACGTCGTCGACATCAAACAGGTTGGTACCGCCCGCAACCGCCCTGATCGCTGCCGCCAACTGCGGAAGGGGGGTTGACTTGGAGAGGAACCCCACCGCTCCGGCCTCCCTGGCAGCAGCCCCGTACTCCTCGGCGGTGTGCATCGTCACGATGAGGGTTGGTGGCAGGTTCCTGATCTGGCTGATCGCCGACAGACCCGACGTGCCGGGCATCTCGACGTCAACGAGCAGCACGTCGGGGGAGTACGCCTCCACCGCCTCGGCGATGCGGGAACCGTCAGACACGGCGTGCACGACGTGGAGGTCGGGGAGGGAGTCGAGCGCCTGGGAGAGCCCGTCGAGGAGGATCTGGTGATCATCGACGATCACGACGCGAATCTTCCTGGTCATGGGTCATCCCTCCACGAGATCGTGACGAGTGTGCCCCCACCAACGGTCGACTCGAGGGCGACGTCTGCGTTGATGAGGTGAGCGCGTTCCCGCATGCCGACGATACCAAAGCGTGCGTCCGCAACCGTGGCAGGATCGAACCCGACACCGTTGTCGCGCACCGTGAGCGTGCCGCCGCCTTCGTTGATGCGGCCGCCAACCTCGATGATGGTTGCTTCGGCGTGGGTGAGGGCGTTGCGGAAACTCTCCTTGAGGATCGCCTCGATCTCAGCTGCAATCGCATTTCTCGGTGGGGTCCGTTCCTCAAGCGAGACGACGATGGTGGGGCCGTCCGTGTCGACCTCGGCCACCAGCCCATGGGTGAACTCGGTCAAGCTTCTCGACCGATCCGCCCGGAGATCCTGGACACGGTCCCTGATGCGTTCCACGAGGACGCCGATGTGGTCCCGTGCGGCCGCGATGTTGCGGGCGTGCTCGCCGTCAAGGAGATCGGTCAGCAGCAGCATGTCGAGGGTCAGCCCGACCGACGCAACCCGCGGGGCGATGTCGTCATGGAGTTCCCGTGCAAGACGGACGCGTTCCCGCTGGACGGCGAGACCCGCCACACCGAGGAGCATCTCGTTGTTCTGGATCGCCAACCCGACGGGGACGAGTGCGGTCTGGATCAGGGTGATCTGGTCCTCGTTGGGGGGAGGCCCCTCGCACCACACATCGACCGTCGCCACACCCGACCCCTCCTCGTCGGACCGGACCCGGACGTCTGGTGGGGAGGACTGGCGTGGGCCTCGTCGGGCAAGGACCGTTCCGGTCTCATCAACGATCTGGGCAGCAGTGGATGGAAAGATGATCGCGATGTCACGGACGGCGTCTTGGGCGGCCGTCACCGCGTTGATCCCTGGGGAGGTGACGACCGCCACGAGATCACCAAGGATCTCATGCGTGGCTTCCAGGGTGGCGCGGCGCGAGCGGGCCAAGTCGCTGGCGAGCCGAGCCTCATCCGTGATCGCTGCCTGGGCGGTGATCGCCCGTTGGGCCTCGCTGAACGCGATCGCGGTCAGGACGTAGATCGCCGCCATTTGGATGATCTTGGCACTGAAGGTGAACGAGTCCGTGACCACCGATGCCACCCCGACACCCACGATGGCGAAGGAGGCGGTCACGAGCGCCGGCCGGATCCCGTCGCCCATGGACGCAAGAAACACCGATGCGACGGGGAGGAGGGTGTACGTGCTCTCGATCCCGCCGGTGAGCGTGATGGCGATGCAGTACCCGAGGAGAGACCCGATCACGGTGACCATGTCCCGCCGGTACGACGTCGGGAACGGCACCCGGACCTGCAACGCCAGGACGACGCTGAGCAACGCAATGGCTGCTGCGGTCACCGAGGTCGTGTTGACCCCGTCCTGGATCGCTGACCCGATGATGGCGGTCAGGAGGGCGAACACGTGGACCGCGTTGGACGCAAGTTTCAGCCGGTCGGACCAAGTTCGTTTTCCAGTCACAACGGGAGAGTACAGTCCCAAGCATGGGAGATCAGGGAACGAATCGTGCTGCACGGGTCTACGTCCTCGGGGGTGGGATCGGTGCGGGGAAGTCGACCCTCCTCGACGCGTTCGCTGATGCTGGGTTCGTCGTGATCCGCGCCGACGCCGTCGGGCACGATGCGTTGGAGGCGACGACCGTGTCGGGCCGGCAGGTGATGGCCCGGTGGCCTGAGGTCGTTGTTGATGGTGCGGTGGACCGGTCCGTGTTGGCAGGGATCGTGTTCAACGACCCCGCCGCACTTGCCGAGCTCGAGTCCTTCACCCATCCCCGGATCCAGGACGTGATCCAGGCTGAGGTGGCCGCGGCGCTGGCAGACGGTTCCGCCCGTGGGGTGGTCGTGGAGGTCCCCCTCATCCGTGTGCTCCCCGCGAGCGACTGGGCCCACATCGCTGTCGTGGCACCAGAAGAAGTACGGGTGACCCGTGCCGTGGCCCGTGGCGCGGACGAACAGGACGTGCGGGCAAGGATTGCGAACCAGGAACCCGATGAGGCGTGGGCGGAGTGGGCCGACGTCATCATCGACAACGGTGGCCCCCTCGACGAGACCCTGAAGATGGTGGCAGACATCATCGACGGGTTGAGTCCGCTCGGGTCGTCGGGTGGTCGGGTGATTGAGCGGGATCTCCCGGAGCTTGGTGATGACGCATGAAGTACGTGCCGTTCGA
>CAZULI010000240.1:0-2607 GCA_964621095.1 uncultured Acidimicrobiaceae bacterium
CGACGACCGCCTTGTCGGTCTCTACCTCAACAAGCGGGGCGTCAGCCTCAACACGGTCACCGACATTGACGAACCAGTGCAGGATCGTGGCCTCGGCAAGGCCTTCTCCGATGTCCGGTAGGTGAAACTCAGTCGCCATCAGGCCTCCATGGTTCTCATCGTGGCGTTGACAATCCGATCAACGCCCGGCGTGTAAAGCTTCTCCACCCGCCGAAGCGGGACGACGATGTCCCACCCGGTGACACGCTCGACCGGTGCCTTGAGCGAGTACAGCGCCTTTTCGCCAATCACCGCGGCGATCTCAGCACCAAACCCAGCGGTGCGTGGGGCTTCGTGGATCACAACGGCACGCCCGGTGTTCTGCACCGACGCGAGAACCGTCTCCACGTCGAGTGGCACGAGCGTGCGCAGATCGATCACCTCGGCATCGACGCCGTTTGCGGCAAGCAGTTCTGCTGCTTGGCGGGTCTCTTTCATCATGGCCCCATACGCGATGAGGGTGACGTCGGATCCGGCTCGCTCGATCGCGGCAACCCCGATCGGTGTTTCATACCGTTCGTCGGGAACATCCTCTTTCATCGCCCGATACGCACGAATCGGCTCGAGGAAGATGACCGGATCAGGATCGGCGATCGCAGCCGTGAGCAGACCCTTGGCATCGATCGGACGGGACGGAACAACGACCTTGAGGCCCGGTATGTGGGCGTAGATCGTTTCCAGGGATTCGGAGTGATGCTCGGCAGCCCCGATACCCCCACCGTACGGAATACGGAGGACGAGGGGTGCCGTGAAACGGTGGCGGGAACGGTTCCTGATACGCGCCACGTGGTTCACCACCTGGTCATACGCCGGGTACGAGAACCCCATGAACTGGATCTCAGCAATCGGTCTCATGCCGGCAACGGCGAGACCAAACGCTGCCCCCATGATGCCTGACTCGGCGACCGGTGTGTCAACCACGCGGTCGGATCCGAAACGTTGCTGGAGTCCATCGGTGACACGGAAGACACCACCAGTGGTTCCGACATCCTCCCCAAGAAGCATCACGGACTCATCCGTCAGTGCCTCGGCGAGGGCGGCGTTGAGCCCTTGGGCCATGGTCCGTTCGGTCATCAGCTGTCCCTCTCAAGCATGGCGCGTTGGTCAATCAGTGGCTGGGTCTGGGTCGCAAACATCGCCGAAAAGATCTCGTCGGCCGTCAGGGGGACCAACGCTTCGGCTTCCGCGACCGCTTCCTCGACGCGTTCTGATGCCCCAGCTGCAACATCACGCTCCCACGCCTCGTCCCATGCATCGTTCGCATCCAGGTAGAGACGGACACGGTTGATCGGGTCACGATCCCGCCACGAACTCGTGGCGTCGTCGGTCCGGTACCGGGTCGGATCATCAGCCGTCGTGTGGGGACCCACACGGTACGTCATCGCTTCGATGAACGTCGGTCCCTGACCTGCACGCGCAGCGTCCACCGCCCGGGTGGATGCACTCACAACGGCGAGGAGATCGTTGCCGTCAACCTTGATCCCGGGCATGCCATACCCGATCGCTTTGTCCACCAGGGACGCCGCGGCGGTTTGCTTCTCGACCGGGAGGGAGATCGCCCACCCGTTGTTCTGGCAGAAGAAGATCGTCGGTGTGGCGAAGACACCGGCAAAGTTCATCGCCTCGTGAAAATCACCTTCAGACGTTGCACCGTCACCGAACATCGTGAGCGATACACGACCGGTTCCTTGCAGCTTGTCGGCCCATGCGGTTCCGACCGCGTGGATCATGTGCCCTCCGACCGTGATCGACGGTGGCATCACGTTGATCCCGTCGGGGGTTCTGCCACCGCGCTCGTCGCCGGTGCGTCCAAGAATGAGATTCACCATGGGGTAACCGGCAAACCACATCGCGGCGGCGTCGCGGTACGTCGCCACCACCCAGTCATCGCGGTTGAGGGGGGCAACCGCACCTATCTGGCACGCCTCCTGGCCCTCAAAGGGCGCGTAGGTGGCCAACCTTCCCTGTTTCTGCATTGCTGTACATTTGCGATCGTAAACCCTGCCAACGACCATCGCTTCATACAACTCACGGGTACGGGCGATGGTGATGGGGGCGTCTCCTACAAGTTCCCCATCCTCGTTCAGGATCTGAAGTGTCTCGTGGTCCATCAGCAGGAGATTACCTAGGTGCGGTTACGGAGATTTCGGTCCTGAACGTGGTGTCGGAGAGGCAACGCTCCCATGGTTTCAGCGTTGTGCGTATCGTGTGTCCCAACTCGCGTGAGGAGATCCCATGCACATGCAAGACGACTTTCCCCTGTTGCTGAGCACGCTGTATGACAACGCTGTGTGGCAGTTCGGCCCCCAGGAGATCGTCTCGGTGGAGGCCGATCTCTCAGTGCATCGCACCACGTACGCCGAGACCGATGTCCGGGTGAGAAAGCTCGCCACGGCCTTGGCGACCAAACTCGGTATCAAGCAAGGCGAACCGGTCGGCACGTTTGCATGGAACAATCATCGACACCATGAGCTGTACTGGGCAACCTGCAACACCGGTCGTGTGTGTCACACGCTCAACATCAGGTTGTTTGCGGACCAGTTGACGTACATCGTCAACCACGCCGAG
>CAZULI010000241.1:0-2603 GCA_964621095.1 uncultured Acidimicrobiaceae bacterium
GGAATTCCGAGTTAATGATCGCGTTCAAGCCCATGGACTGGAGGACCGGCTTCCACGGCGGCGTCCAGTCCATGCCCTACTCGAGCGCCTGCACGGTGTGGGCGAGGTGGAAATGCGCGGCCACGGTTTTGTATCCCGGAAGGGCGGGATAGCGGTCGCGGCCGGTGAACTTCAGGACGTCCTCGAGTGCTGTTTCGGCCGCGCCGTCCGAGAGCAGGACTCGGCGTGGATGCGGTGATCACGCAGGCGTTCACGTCCGAGCTCGCCGCATTGCCGGCGGAGGAATTCCTGCCGTGGTTGCAGCGGCGTCTGCCGCGACTGGTCGCGGTGTACGTGGGGGAGAATTTTCGTTTCGGCCAGGGACGGAGTGGCGATGTGGCGTTGCTGGTTGCGCAGGGCAGTGCGTCGGGCGTGCACGTTTTCAGCGCGCCGCGGGTCAGCCTCGACGGAGAGCCAATCAGCAGCACGCGCATTCGGGAACTCCTGGAGGCGGGCGAGATCGAGGCGGCCAACGCGCGGCTCGGCTCGCCCTACCTGGCGGAGGGCGTCGTCACCCCGGGCAAACGCCTTGGCCGCACCATCGGGTTTCCCACCCTGAATGTGCCGTGGTCGCCGGAGCTGCAACCGCGTTTCGGTGTATACGCGGTGCGACTGACGGGCCCCCGTGCCTCCGGTTCGCTGCCGGGGGTGGCCAACTACGGCGTCCGGCCGACGGTGGAGAACACGAGCGAGCCGCGCCTCGAGGCGCACGTGTTGGGAGCCTGTCCGTTGGGCGAGGGCGACACCGTGACGGTCGAGTGGCTGCGTTTCCTTCGTCCCGAGCGAAAGTTTGCCGGAGTCGAGGCACTGCGGGCCCAGATCGCGCAGGATCGGGCGACGGCGGCCGCGTATTTTGGCGTCTGAGGCGGGAAATCCCGTGGGTCCGCGCGGACCATGGTCTTTTCTTCTTCCGTTGTAATTGCGCGTGGGCCTGGTCGGATGAATTTCGGCTAGACAAGTTTGATCCCTGGTGCTGTGCTGGGATGGGATGAACTCTGAATCGGAAGTATCGTTGGGTGCGATGGTGGCGGCGGCGGAGCGGGGCGAACTCGAAGTGAGCATCGCCGGGGCGGACGAAGTTGCGTGGTTCGACCGGCAACTGGCCGGCCACCATTATCTCGGGGCGGGCCGCGCGGTGGGCGATTACCTTCGCCAGATAGTGCGGGTGCGCGACCGGCCCGCGGCCCTAGTGGTGTGGGGGCCGGCCTGTTACGCGCTGAAGGACCGCGATCAATGGCTGGGCTGGTGCGCGACGCATCGGGTCGAGCGGTTGAAGCTCATCGTGCAGAACCGCCGTTTCCTTGTGCTCGCCGACCCGGGGCAGGCGCCGAATCTCGCCTCGCAGACCCTTGCCGCCGCGTTGCGCGCGCTGCCCGGGCAGTGGGCCCGGAGTTTCGGCTACCGGCCGCTGCTGTGCGAGAGCTTCACCGATCCGGAAACGCATGCGGGAACCTGTTACAAAGCGAGCAACTGGCTGCCGGTCGGTACAACCGCCGGCTACAGCCGCCATCGGGCCGATTTCTACGTGCCCAACGAGCGGCCGAAGCACCTGTGGCTGTACCCGCTCGACCCGAAGGCGCGCCTGCATCTGCGCGCAGCGCAACTGCCGGCCGACTGCCAGAGCGGCGTCGTCGCGGCGCCATCCGGGGTGTTGCCGCTGGCCCAGCCGCAGATGCTCTCGTTGTTCGAACAGTTGCGCCACGCCCCCGATCCACGCGCCAGGAACACCCGCTTCCGCATTGGCACGGTCCTGACCCTGGTCGCCATGGCGTTGCTCGCCGGCCGGCGCGAGATCGCCGAGATGGTGCGCTTCGCCACCACGCTCACCCAGCACCAGCGCCGTCTGCTCGGCCTGCCGTTGAAGAAGAACACCCGCGCGTTCCATCAGGTGCCCTCCTACACCGTGTTCTATCAGGTGCTCACCCGGCTCGACTCCGACGCGTTTGCCGTCCTGGTGGACCAATGGCTGCAGAGCTGCGCCGGCACGCTCCCCCAGGCCCTCGCCCTCGACGGCAAGATGATCCGCGAGCACATCGGAGTGCTCAGCCTCGCCCAGCACGAGGACGGCGCCCCGCAGGCCGTGGCGCTTTACGATCAGAAGGAAGGCACGGCGCGATGCGAACAGACCGCCGCCGCCCGGCTCCTGGAGAAAATCCCTGCCCTCGACGGCAAGATGATCACCGCCGACGCGTTGCACTGCCAGAAGTCCCACGCGCGTGCCATCGTCGAAAAAGGCGGCGCGTATCTCTTCCAGATCAAGGCGAACCAGCCGGGGCTCCTGGCCCAGGCGCGAGCCTGCGACGCGCTGCCCGGCACCCCTTTTTTGCCCAGACCACGCTCAGTCGCGGCCGGGTAGAAGTGCGCCACCTGCACGCTTTCGCGCTGGAAGCCAGCGCCGCGGATTTTCCTTTTGCCCGCAGCGTCATCGTCGTGCGCACCGAGGTGACGATCAAGAAGCCTCCGCGGGGTCTGCCACCCTTTGCCGGCTGACGACCGTCAGCTTCTGAAATTGGCCTGCCAGCCGTAGGCTTGGCGGAGGCTGGCGGAGAGGGAGGGATTCGAAC
>CAZULI010000242.1:0-2537 GCA_964621095.1 uncultured Acidimicrobiaceae bacterium
TCAGTCCATTGGCTATCAATTTGCCCTGTGGTATATCGGCCTGATTTCACCATCTATGAGCAGGGTCTCGGCGGAGATCCCCGGAACGTGAATGTGGGAGTGTTGGACCAACCGCGGCGCATCACCGCCGTTGACGGTCGCATCGGGCCATCCGGCGAGCAGGGTCGCTTCGAAAGCGTCCCGTTCCCGACCAACCTCGGACCGGAACTGATCCCGGGTATCGGATGCTCGTTTCATGGCGGCGACCATGGCAACGATCCCTGCGACGTTGTACGTGCCGGATCGCCGACCCGCTTCCTGTCCTCCACCATGGAGGATGGGATCGATCCGGACCTCGCGGTTGACGACGAGAAGCCCAACCCCCTTGGGGCCGCCGAACTTGTGCGCCGCGAGCGAGATCAGGTCCGCGCCGGTGGACGCCATCGTCACCTGCTCTGACACGAACGCCTGGACGGCGTCCGTATGAATCGGGATGGTCGGGTCAACAGCGCGCACGGCAGCGGCGATCTCAGCAACCGGCTGGATCGTTCCTATCTCGTTGTTGGCTGCCATGATCGAAACGATCGCGGTGTCGGAGTCAACAACGTTGGCGACGTCCTGGGGAGCAATGCGACATGAGCGGTCGACACCAACGGTCTTGATCCCATATCCGAACCGCGTGAGACTTCGTGCCGTGTGAAGGACGGCGTCATGCTCAACGTCGGACACGACAATCGTCCGGCGTGCCGACGCAAGACTGACACCGCTGATGGCGAGATTGTTCGCTTCGGTTCCGCCTGCCGTGAACACCACATCAAGGGGGCGCGACGCGCCCAGGAGTGCCGCCGCCTCCTCCCGTGCCTCCTCCATCGCATTCTTGGCTGCCCTTGCCGGTTGATGGAGCCCGGACGCGTTTGCGTTGGCATGGGTGTACGCCCACGCCATGGCCTCGGCGGCGCTCGGCCGCAGGGCGGTCGTTGCTGCGTGGTCGAGGTAGATGTGGCTCATTCGGGCCCTGCAGTCTCCATGAGGAAGTCGGCGATGACCGACTCGTACCGGGATGCGTCGACGTTCCACAAATCGGTGTGACCACCCTGGACGAAGACCTCGCTGGTGACGAGGTCCGGAAGAGCCGAGGCGAATGCCTGGAACTGTGCAACGTCGGTTACGGGATCCTTTGCCCCGTACATCAAGAGTATCGGGACGTCAAACTCGTGCGCACGGTCGATCTGGTCGAGGGAGTCCCAGTCCATACCGAACCGGATCGACGCCAGATTCCGGCCGAGCCATGAGATGAGGGCCGGCGTGTGGTGCTCCCGTGCGTAGGTCAGGGCCACCGACTCGACGTCAAGCACGGCGGAGTCGTAGATGACTCCTTTGACGAGATCGACCTCCTCGGATTCATGGAGAAAGATCGACACGATGCTCGCGCCGAACCCGGACCCGATGATGACCACATCCTTGGCGCCCTTGCGAACGGCGAGCTGCACCGCGGCTTCAAGGTCATGCCATTCCTCGGTGCCCCAGTAGCGGAGGCCTGACGCGCTCGGTGTGGCGTTGACATCGTTGCGGTACGAGATCGCAAGGATGGGGAACCCAAGTTCAACGAGGGATGGCATGACTCGGAGTGATTCCTCGAGCCGGTCGTTCCCCCTCCCGTGGACGAAGATGACCCAGGTTGCCCTGCGACCATCGACGTACCACGCGTCGTGGGGTCCGATGTCGGAAGGGGTTCGCAGTGCCTCCCAGCCGATCCCGAGAGCGGACTCCGGATCACCCGCATAGGCGTCGGTGTCCACACGAGCTCGATCGCCTTCGCTGAACTCACCGACCATCGGGGTGACACCGCGTTCCACCGAGTCGTCCGTGACCCGCACGATGGTGGCGACCTGTGCGTAAGCAGTCTCGCCCTCGAGCCCCCACACCCCCTCCCGCGTGGTCTGGTCGGTTCGGTTCACAACCACGCGCCCTGCTTCATTCGACAGAACGGTGAGATCAAACGCCTGGTCGTCGGCACGGGGCAACATCAACGCGGAGCGCAACGCGTTGGCGTGCATCCACGACAGGATGATGACCACCACCACGGCAGCAGCAAGCATCCCGAGCAGCGCACGACCAGTCCATGTCGGAATCCGAATCGCCATGGGCCCAAGAGTAGGGAGTGCTGCTGTTTGGGGTGATGCTCAGCGGCGGTGGAGCTCCGTCTGCGTACTACTCCCCAACGAAGTTTGGCTTCTCCTTGGCAATGAAGGCGCCAACCCCGATCCGGGCGTCCTTGGTGCGGAACGTCTCGGAGAACTGCTCCGCCTCGATCCCGATCCCGCCCTCAAGGGTGATGTCATACCCGATGCGAATGGCGGTCTTGATTGCCGCGTACGCCTGGGTCGGACCGTTTGCGAACGCTACTGCGTCCTCAAGGGCGAGGGCGAGGACTTCATCGTCGGGAGCCACTTTGTCGGCAAGGCCGATGGCAAGGGCCTCCGGCGCCTTCACCTGGCGGCCCGTGAAGCAGATCTCCTTGCATCGCTGTGCACCGACGATTCTCGCCAACCGCTGGG
>CAZULI010000243.1:0-2531 GCA_964621095.1 uncultured Acidimicrobiaceae bacterium
ACGCCGGCGTCATCGGCAACGCCGCCGACGACCTTGAGATTGCCGAGCAGCTTCTCGGCATTGTCGCTGAGCGCCGAAACGCCCTTGTCCGACGCTTCCTGCGCGGCAAACCCGATGGACTCGAGCGCCATCGTGAGCTGGCTCGTCGAGCCGCGCGCCTTGTCGATTGCGGCCGACAGCGCCGCAAGCGGCGCGATCTTGTCGGCGACCATTTGCGAGATGCCGGTCTTGGCAAGATCGAACACCACCGCGATGGATCGATAAACGACCCCGACGATCGCACCGACTTCGTTGAGCGCGGCACCAACCGACTTGATGTCGTCCTTGAACGACGCGACAGACGATGCCGCGTCGGAAATTGCAGTGCGCGCGCCAGTGACGAACTGCGCCCAATCGATCGACTGGATGAAGTTGTCGAACGCCTGGGTGCCTTCGACGAACAAGGTGCGCAGCGACTCTTTCAGCTCGTCGAAGGCGGGCGATTGCGCGAAGGCGTTGAGCTGACCGGCGAGCTTTTGCAGTTCGAGGCGGAACGGATCGAGCGAAGTGCCGAGCAGCGCCTCGCCGATGCGATCGATTGAGTTCTCGAATTGGCCGAATGCGCCGCGCAGCGTGGTGTCGAGCGTCGCTGCGGTTTTCGCCGCAGCGCCGTCGGCACCGGCGAGCGACGCGGTAAACGTCTCGATCGCGCCTGGCGCTTGCTGCAGCAGGAACTCGACGAGCGTGCGCGACGCGCCATCGAGCTGCAACAGCGCCTCTTTCCCGCGATCACCGGAGTTGCGGATCGTCTCGATCGCGGTCGCAAAATCCCGGCTGTTGTCGCCAAGCCCGGACAGCGTCGTCGAAAACGTGGATGCCGGGTCGTGCAGTTGCTGGAACAGCGCGCGCAGTCCGCGCGACGCCTTGCCGGCGTCGATGCCGTTCTGCGCGAAGTTGCCGAGCATGCCGACGAGCTGCTCGAACGTGAGGCCCAGCTCGCGCGCGTCTGGCGCGAGCGTGCGCACCCCTTGCGCGAGCCCTGCGAGACCGTCCTTCGAGCCCTTCGACGCGACGACCAACTGGTCGACCATCAGGGCCGCATCGCTGGCGTTCTTGCCAAACAGATCGAGCGAATCGTCGACGATGCCGGCCGCCTCGCCGAGATCGATTGCGGCGTCTTTCGCCAACAACAGCGTCGGCGTGAGCGTGGAGACGATCTCTTCCGCGGACTGTCCCTGCTCCGCGAGCAGCGCCGCAGCCTGGGCGGTCTGCGTGGTCGTCATGTCCGCGGCGATCGCGGACTTCTCGATCTGCTCCTGCAGCGCGCCGAACGAATCTGCCGTCGTCTGCGCGATGGCCTGCACGCGCGCGAGCGATTGCTCGACGTCGGCGGCGCCATTGAATGCATCCGTGCCGAACTGGATGCCCTTGAACGCGAGCTGCAACGCCGCAGCGATCGACACGATGCCGACCAGGTGTTCGCGCAATTCGGAGATCAACCCACCGGATTTGCGGGATTCCTCGCCCAGGTCTTTCGCGCCTTTGGCGGCGCCAGACATGGCATCACCGCTGCGCTTGGCAGCGTCGCCCGCATCCTTGATCTGCTTGGCTACCCCTGCAGACTTTTCCTTCAGCGTGGCGCTCGCGGCGGCGAGATTGCCGGTATCGATGCCAGCCTTCTGCAGTGTGCCCTGCGCCTTGGCGAACTCGACCTGCGCGGCTTTTTGCTGCGCGGTGAGCGTGGCGATGGACTTTTCGGCAGCCTTGTAAGCGTTCGACACGGAACGGCTGGAGGTGTCGGATTTCTCGAACTCTGCATCGAGCGCGGCGAGCCCGCTCTTCGCATCGTTGAGCTTGGCCGTGATTTCGGCGAGATCGCCTTTCGAGCGCGTGAACTGCTTGATCGCGTCGGACTGTTTGCCCAGCGCGGCCAGTTGGTCGACGAGACCGCGCAGTTCCTCGCTGGCCTCTCCACCCGCCTTGCCAGCCGCTACCAGCGCGCCAACCGCATCGGCGAGCTGCTTGTCGCCGGTCGTCTCGAAAACAAACCGGATGACCTCGTCGCGGGATCCGCCAGCCATTACTTTCGGCCCCTGGTGAGTCGATCGAGTTCGCGCGCCGCGATGTCCTGCGCGAAATCGCCAAGACGGTCGCGACGATCATCGTCGCGCAACATGTTCGCAAGACTCGGGCCATAGAGCGTCTTGATCGGCAGGCGCTTTCGCGTGCTGCGGTCGAATATCTGCCGGTTGCCGGATCTCCCGACGGCGACGAAAGTGCCGGAATAGACGCGCGGCCCTTCGTCCGTGCGCACACGCGCGACCGCGCCTTCCGTTTTTCGTCCGCCCCAGCGGCCCGAGAATTCGATGAGGCCGATGCCGCGCTTGGAGCCGGTGAGCACGACAGCGTCATCCTCGCGGCGCACGGACAGGCCAGCGTTGATGCGCGAGGCCTTGAGCGCGTATTCGCCCTGGATGTCGCGCCGCGCTTGCACGGGCAATCGCCTGGCCAGTGTCCCGATCGCGCGTGTGCGTGCGGAGTCCATGTTCTTG
>CAZULI010000244.1:0-2513 GCA_964621095.1 uncultured Acidimicrobiaceae bacterium
ACGGCCGGCGGCGCTCTTGTTTCAGCATTCTCTGATGAATCTTGGGGTGGAGACCTTCAGGGCTAGGCCACGAGCCATGCTTCTTATTGGTTTCAGCATTCTCTGATGAATCTTGGGGTGGAGACCCTGTGGCGGTCGGCATGGCAGTCACCGTATTCGTGTTTCAGCATTCTCTGATGAATCTTGGGGTGGAGACCTTTCCCACTGTCTGAAGAACCAGATACAAGAACAGGTTTCAGCATTCTCTGATGAATCTTGGGGTGGAGACCTGCGTCGATGTGGGGCCTGCCGATCATGTTTGGTGGTTTCAGCATTCTCTGATGAATCTTGGGGTGGAGACCGGGATCGTTCCAGACGCTATCGTAACCGCATTGGTGTTTCAGCATTCTCTGATGAATCTTGGGGTGGAGACCCCAATTTTGTAATATCTATCCCCCTGCTCCCTTCTGTTTCAGCATTCTCTGATGAATCTTGGGGTGGAGACCGTCGCATCACCTAATCAACACTGACAGCCAGAAAAAGTTTCAGCATTCTCTGATGAATCTTGGGGTGGAGACCACTTGGATGTCACCTCTGTCAAGCCCCGTGCTGGTGTTTCAGCATTCTCTGATGAATCTTGGGGTGGAGACCGTTAGATCACTCATACCATAGGGCAGTAGTAGTTTGTGTTTCAGCATTCTCTGATGAATCTTGGGGTGGAGACCCACAACGATCCTGTGTAATGGTGTGCGGGTCCAGCGTTTCAGCATTCTCTGATGAATCTTGGGGTGGAGACCTTTATGTGATTGGGGTGGAAGATTGGTGCCAGGATGTTTCAGCATTCTCTGATGAATCTTGGGGTGGAGACCTCATATTGGCTCATCGGCACCGTCAACACCCCATCCGTTTCAGCATTCTCTGATGAATCTTGGGGTGGAGACCTTTCAAAACGGAACGAATCAACAAATTCCTGTCGGATGTTTCAGCATTCTCTGATGAATCTTGGGGTGGAGACCTTCGCACATACGGACAAGAAATCGATCCTTTCTCATGTTTCAGCATTCTCTGATGAATCTTGGGGTGGAGACCATGAGTGATTTGTATTTTCTAGCTAAGGTGCGTCATGTTTCAGCATTCTCTGATGAATCTTGGGGTGGAGACCGGAGCCATTGGATTAAGTCACCCTCGTAATTATCGTTTCAGCATTCTCTGATGAATCTTGGGGTGGAGACCGTTGACCAGATATTTAAACTGGCTCAAGAAAACTGTTTCAGCATTCTCTGATGAATCTTGGGGTGGAGACCGGTCACACCACCACCTCCCCCACCCATATCAGAGTAGGTTTCAGCATTCTCTGATGAATCTTGGGGTGGAGACCGGCTACTCGGCCGCTTTCTGTAGCACCGGCTGGTATGTTTCAGCATTCTCTGATGAATCTTGGGGTGGAGACCCGGCATGTGGCGCTGTGTGAAGCGTTGGATGAGCGTTTCAGCATTCTCTGATGAATCTTGGGGTGGAGACCGTGGTGGATTTTCCGGTTTGTGAGCCGGTGGATTACGTTTCAGCATTCTCTGATGAATCTTGGGGTGGAGACCTACTACCGTAAGCACCCAACCAACATCATCCGCGGTGTTTCAGCATTCTCTGATGAATCTTGGGGTGGAGACCAATAAGCCACCTGTCTTGCAACAGGTAGGAGGAGGTTTCAGCATTCTCTGATGAATCTTGGGGTGGAGACCCATTGATCCCGCCTACGACGATCTGCCGATGGCATGTTTCAGCATTCTCTGATGAATCTTGGGGTGGAGACCGCCTGGTTCATATGGTCCAGGCGTCAGCAATTACCGTTTCAGCATTCTCTGATGAATCTTGGGGTGGAGACCGGAAGACAGCTTCGGACGGCCGTTAAGGTGGCATGTTTCAGCATTCTCTGATGAATCTTGGGGTGGAGACCACTCAAAAGCGCCCTGCCCCTGGTGCGCCCACGCCTGTTTCAGCATTCTCTGATGAATCTTGGGGTGGAGACCCCTGCGACCAGAACCAGCCGTCTACCGACTTGTCGTTTCAGCATTCTCTGATGAATCTTGGGGTGGAGACCGCCGTCGTCCGGCGGCAGGGGTTTGGCTGCCAGGCCGGTTTCAGCATTCTCTGATGAATCTTGGGGTGGAGACCCCGCAAAAAGACGCAAGCTGGTGGCGCGGGTTGTTTGTTTCAGCATTCTCTGATGAATCTTGGGGTGGAGACCTTTGATATTTCCAAAGTCTATTACCTCATCATCATGTTTCAGCATTCTCTGATGAATCTTGGGGTGGAGACCAATGCACTGCAACACCCTAAATGGTTGCTTTTCCTGTTTCAGCATTCTCTGATGAATCTTGGGGTGGAGACCTCCACACGATTGTCTTATTCGGCCATCCCTGTAGGTGTTTCAGCATTCTCTGATGAATCTTGGGGTGGAGACCCTGGCTAATCCATCAAATTCAGTCAGGAGTTCTGTGTTTCAGCATTCTCTGATGAATCTTGGGGTGGAGACC
>CAZULI010000245.1:0-2500 GCA_964621095.1 uncultured Acidimicrobiaceae bacterium
TTGAAACTCGGTTCCCATGGCAACGAGAGGCGCTCGCCACGGTGGAGGGACACGTGAAGAATCGCGATCGGCGTGTGTGTCGTGCCAGGACCGCGGTGGCCGTCCACCTCACCTGCGATGACCCGGATGATCGCGCCGGCACCAGGACTGGTGAGCAACAGAATGTCGTCCTTGGTGATCGGCTGATACGCCGGAGACTCTGTTTTTGCTGCGGCAGGGAGATTGACCCAGATCTGGACCCCGTTGAAGAGACCTCCAGCCTCGACCAATGATGCCGGGGGAGTCTCGATGTGGAGGATTCCTGATCCGGCCGTCATCCACTGGGTGTCGCCGGGTTCGATCAGACCGCCGCCGCCATGCGAGTCCTGATGCTGGAAAGATCCGTCCATCAAATACGTCACCGTCTCGAAACCACGATGAGGATGCCAATCGGTGCCCTTGGGCTCTCCGATCTCGTACTCGATCTCACCCATGTGGTCCATCATGATGAACGGATCGGTGAGCTGATACGGAGCACCCGCAAGCGCACGCCGAACCGGGAAACCGAGCCCTTCGAGCCCGGTCGGGCCGGTCGAGATGTTGACAACAGGACGCTCTCTCTGATCAACCTGTGCAGGGTTGATGCGGGGGAGTGTGAGTGGATCTGCAGTTGCCGCTGGCATGTTCAGCCCTCGTTTCCTTGGTTGGATCGGTTGCTTCTGAGTTGTTCTCGAACAGCGGGAACGACTTCTTCGATGAACATCGAGATCTGTGTTGGGTCATCGCCCGCTGCACCGAAGAGGAATCCGTTCATGCCACCTTCGAGCACCAGAGAGGTCAAGGTGTCGGTCCACTGGTCAACCGGACCTTCAAAAGCACCTCTCGTGGGGCCGTCGGTGATGGCACCCCAGACGTTGTAGAGGCGGTTGATGGTTGATGGGTCCCTGTCGGCGTTGGTCGCAGCCTCATCGATGCGGCGATGCATGTCTGGCAACTTCTCCGGAGGGAAGTAGCCGTTGGATGGCAGCCACCCGTCGGCGGATCGGCCGACCAGTGCCAACATGCGGGGACCACCCACCCCAAGCCAGATGCCCATGTCGTGGGCCGGTTGGGGACCGGGGCGGACCCCTGAGATCTGGTAGTGGGTACCGCTGAACCGGACCGATCGTTCCGCTGACCACATGAGGCGGATGATCTCGACCGCCTCGGTCAGCGCAGTGGCTGCTTCCCCACCACTGAGGTTCGGGCCCCCCATGGCCGAGATGGCTTCCCAGAACGCACCGGCACCAAGGCCGAGTTCGAACCGGCCGCCGGAGATGACGTCCAGGCTCGCTGCCGTCTTTGCAAGCACCGCAGGAGGCCGCAGCGGGAGGCTGGCCACGTCGGGGAACACCGTTATCCGTTCGGTCATGGCCAGGAGTACGGGCATGAGTGCCCACGTGTCCAGAAACTTCTGTTGGTACGGGTGGTCCTGGATCCCAATCAGCTCCAGGCCCGCCGCGTCAGCTTTCTGGGCGGCTGCCAGCGTCTGGTCCAGTTTGTCCCGCTCAGGGGACAGGAACAGTCCGAACTGAACTGCACGGCCGTAATCAGTCATGATCCAGATCCTTTTGATGTGAGTCTATGCGGTGGTTTCTCCACCATGAACCGTCGCGCGTTCGCATCCTGTTCCTCCCGATCCATGCCAGAACGTGTGCCTCGAGCCGGCGGCGGGTTCAGGACAGCCCGTACTCGCTCAGACATCGAAGGAGAACACCGACCCCCGTAGCGAGGCGGTGTGTTGGCACCGGAGCCGGAACCGAGTCACTGCATACGACGATGAGTGTGCTTGAGTACAGTCTGTGACCACACCACATCTTCCCAACGCACGAGCGCACCCATGGCACGGGGTGACCCCGGGCCCCAACCCGCCAGATCTTGTGACCGCGTACATCGAGATCACCCCGAGGGACGTGGTCAAGTATGAACTCGACAAGGTCAGTGGCCTGCTCAAAGTCGATCGACCCCAACAGACCAGCAGCTCCCCGCCGACGCTCTACGGTCTGATTCCGCAGACCTACTGCGGTACCAACGTTGGGGCGCTCAGCCCGGAAACCCAGGTGGCCGACGGCGATCCGTTGGACATCTGCGTGTTCTCCGAGAGGCTCATTGACCGTGCAGACATCCTGCTACCCGCCAGGGTGATCGGTGGATTGCGCATGATTGATGGTGGAGAGGCCGATGACAAGATCATTGCCGTGCTGGCCAACGACGGCGTGTTCGCAGATGCCCGAACCCTCACCGATCTGCCAACCCACCTCATCGATCGGCTGGAACACTATTTCCTGACCTACAAGCTGATCCCGGGCCAACATCACCCGGTCTCAATCGAGGAGCGGTACGGACGTGATCACGCGTACCGGGTGGTTGAAGCGGCAATCGCGGACTACGAGAACGAGATCGCCCGTGAGCATCCTTAGCCGTAAACCGGCATCGAACCGATCTCTGAGGCTGGTTCGCATCGCCATGGTTCTGGGTGCGA